>CBFDAZ010000446.1:0-5252 GCA_965602825.1 uncultured bacterium | reverse complement strand
GACGACCGGCCCGTTGCGGCACAGGATGTTGCGGGAGAGCGTCAGCCGGTCCACGAGCTCCTCCTGGTGCCCGGCCGACTCCGGCAGGCCGCCATGCGGGGTCTGGAGGACGTAGATGGCAGAGCGCGCGTCGTTGTCGGCGATGATGTTGTTGGTGACGAGGGTGTCGTAGCCCTTGATGATCATGGGGTAGACGTACTTGCACCCGGAGATATGCGCCACGATGTTGTCGCGGACCGTGAACCGGTTCGAGGCGTCATCAAGATAGATGCCGGCGACCGATCCCTCGGTCACTGCCGTGCGCAGGTGGTGCACGAGGTTGTTCGCGATCAGGTTGTCGACGCCAGTACCGTACGCGGTGATGCCTCCGCCGTCCTGGGAGTCCTTCATGCAGTCCCGTATCTCGTTACGGACGATGCGGTTGTTCCGCGTGTAGATGAAGTCCAGGTGGTTGTCGAAGGTGACCGGCTGGCCGAAGAGCTGCCCTCCGAGGCCCCCCTCGTCCTGTGGCTTGATCATGCTGAAGTACGAGGTCCCGATCAGCCGGATGCCGTACCGCGGCATGTCCTCGATCAGGTTGTGTGATATGAGGTTGTCGCCGCTCTGGTACAGCCACACCCCCGAGGCCTGGCCGATCAATCGGCCGCACCGTCGAATGTGGTTGCTGGTGATGGAATGGCCGCGATTGACGTACGCACCGATCTCGTCATCGAACGGCGCATTCCCGATCCAGTAGCCGGCGGCCGAGACGCCGTGGTGCGCCGCCCTCTCGATCAGATTGCCGTGGATCGTGTGAACGCGACTGGACTGGTGCAGCGCGATCCCGGCGAGCCCCGAGTTGCGGATGTGACAGTCGGCGATGGTGACATTCTGCGCGTTTTGGATGTAGACGAGGCCATCGCACGTAAGGTATATTGACGGCCCAAACTGATCAGGCCCCTGCGACAGACTGAAGGTCAGCCCTCGGAACACGATGTCCCGGACGGGATGCTCGGGCGAGGCGCCCGCAACCTCAAGAACGCGCTTCGTGGTCGAGGCGACGATCGTCTGAGCCTCGATCGGCGTCTTGCGGGGCCGGTAGTAGAGCACGCCCTCCGATCCGTCCACGCAGAACTCGCCGGGGCGGTCGAGGAATTCCCGGGCGCCACGCACGTAGTAGCGATTGTGCGCGTGGAGCTGCCGGATTGTCGGCCCGGCCAGCGCGATCGTCCGTGCAGCGAAGTCAACGTGGGAGACCGGGCAGAGGCTTGCCTCCCAGTTGTAGTTCTTGCCGTCATCCCACATCTCATCGTAGCCGGCCCAGACGAGCACCTGCGCGTTCCGGTAGTCGAAGCGCGCGGGCAGGTCGCCGGCTGTGTAGACCATCTGCAGTCGCTCATCACTGTCAGGCACCGCAGCCACATGCAGGTAGCCCTCATTCGGCGTTCGGGCCATCGTGGCCAGCCGGCCGTTCTCCATCGCCGTGTTGGGGCGCCAGTCGGAACCGAGCGATGCGGCGTAGATGCCCTCGCCCGCTGGCTGCCAGCCCGTCAGGGGGCGGCCTCCCACAATCTCCGCCGTCTCGCCGGGGAAGGCCCGGTAGATGACCGAGTGGCCGTCGCGGCCCGAATCGCGTTCGTCGAAGGTGAGCGGGGCATCGAGGAAGTACGTGCCCGCCCGGATGTGCACCGTGATGTCGTCGGTCATGCCCCCGGCTATGATCCCTCGAACCTGTGCTTGTGCCCGGTGGATGGCCTGGAAGGGGCGCGCTTCTGTGCCCGAAGCCGAGTCGCTCCCCGACGGCGAGACATAGAACGCTGTCGCAGCCTGGAGTGGGGGGCTCGGCGCAAGCAGTGTCGCGACGAGAGTCGCAGAGGGTACAACGAGACTCAGTCGCCCGGGGATTGGCATCAGGAGAACCGTTGGTCCCGGTAGGTTCAGGAGGCGAACAGAGAATTGGCGCAGGAGGGGCCCGGTCCCTTCTCCGACACGAGTGGCGTCGCGGTGAGGGGCGGCCCGGGGCTGCGAGAGCGCAACAACCGGCGAGCCGGGCGCTTACGCTCCTGCGGCCACCGGGCGTTTGTTGGCAGCAGCCTGAGCCGCCTCGCCGTTGAGCCCCAAATCGTCGGCGCGTGGCTCCCGGAGGCGGAGCACCGTCAATACGGTGGCTATCGCGGCTGCCGTAGCGATGGCGAAACCGAGGGCGAACCGGGATTCCCCGATGACCAGGGCCCCCAGCAGCGGCGCCCATGACAGGGGGAACATGACGAGGTACGAGAAGCCAAGGTACGTTGGCCGACGCCGATCGGGGGCGATGTCGAGCAGGAAGTTGATCTGTCCCATCGCCTGACCGGCCGTGGCGAAGCCGAGCGGCACGAAGGCCAGGGAGAAGACCGCCAGCCTCAGCGACATCGGCACCCCCAGCCACCGCCCCAGGGGAACGGCCGGGACGATGATCGCGAGCAGGGCGATCGCCGCCGGCAAGACCCCCATCACGCCGGACCAGATTAGCAGCTTCCGGTTCCCTCGCTTGTCTCCTATGTAGCTCCATACGACATTCGATCCGGCGGAGGCTGCGGCCATGATCGACAGGAAGATCCCGCAGACCTGTTCAGGCGCGTGCAGGCCTTCCAGAGCGAAGGGTACGAGGAAAGGCAGGCTGAAGCCGGAGGCCAGCGTGCCAAAGGCCCGCGACCACATGAGCGTTCTCCAGTCGCGGTCGCGCCGGAGAAGGCGCCGCCCCCGCTGGAACTCCATCCCCATGCTCAGTTTGTGTTTCTGCGGCCTATGGGGTGGCTCCCGTACCATCGAGAAGACCAGCACGGAACAGGTAAGCCCCACGGCGGCGATCCCGAATAGCAGCACGTAGTTCCGAGGGAACGGCAGATCCTGCTGCGCGAGGACCTGCTTGACAACCAAGCCGGCCAAGATCCCCAGGACGCCCCCCAATAGCCACCGCAGCCCGAAGAACCGCCCGCGCCAGTCGGCAGGCATCGAGTCGGTGATGATCGTCATGAAGGGGATCATACCGATAGCGCCGCACGAGGCGAAGAGGAAGAACAGACCGGCGACGACGACGAAGACCCAGGCGTGGGCCCCCGGCGGCGCCACGGCGATGACGGCGATCAACGCCACCACCGTCGTGACGCGGAGCGCAGCGGAGACCCAGTAGAACGGGAGAAGCCTCTCTCGCGTGCTGAAGTACCGTCCCAGGAAGACCTGGGGCCAGAACCACCCGGACACCATCAGCGAGGAGACGATGGCGACCCAAATCTTGCCGCCACCCATCAGGGCCAGCACAAACGCGGGCAAGACCGCTGTGGGCTGAAGGAACGCATTGGCGCCCTGGAACAGCGCACCGTTGACGACGCCTAAGGCGAAGTTCCGCTTGACCAGGGTGTGGTGATGATTGACGCGCATGAGTCTGCTTTGGCCTGACCCCGGGACGTGCAGTCGCCCGTCGCAAGGGGCCACACAGGGCCACAGAGAGGCACCCGAGGCGCAATCGCGCGAGGCGGGGCAACAGCAAAAAAGGCCCGCCGAAATGCCGGCGGGGCCCTCTGGTGCACGATTGGGATTGGGCTGCCTGCCTCCCTTGCCCCGCGCGATTATACTAAAGAGCGCACCGGACGGTCAACTCCCCGCGAGCTGCATTCGCGGGTTGGTATGTGAGGTTCTTCTACCGCAGCAACGCCTGGAAGGCTGCAAGGGTTTCGCAGCGCCCCGGAGGTTCCCTGCCACGCTCGTCGCGAGCGCGCGTGCTGTGGTGCCCGAAAGGCCCATGCGCGAGACGCGCAGGACACGTGCCGCATCTTCGTCGTTTCCCGGTGCCGCTGCGCGGCATGAGCGGCTGCCTCGAAGATCTGGGTTCCGCCCGTGCCCGCGGGTCTCCCGACCCGCGCCGTTCGAGCCGTCCGTGGGTCGGATTTCCCAAGCCGACGCCGTCATGTCTTCATCGTTTCCGGGTGAGCTCCCGCTCATGCCCAACTGCCTCGGAGATCTACCGTTGCGTCGGTCGGAGCGCCAGCTGCGACGCCCTCCGAGCCGTCCGTGGGTCGGGTCTCGAGGCCCGACGCCGTCATATCTTCAGCGTTCCAGGCTGCCGCGACTGCGCCATACCCAACTGACACCGAGATCCCGGCAGGCCTTTGCGCTGGTTCGCGGAACTCCACTGTGCGGGGTGAAGGGAGTGATCCGGATGCTGCTGCGTCTGCTGGTGCTCGCGTTCGTGTTCGCTGCTGTGGCGGGGAACGCCGAGTTGTTGCCTTTCGACACGCGCTGGGAGTATCCCCAGTACCTCACGTTTCGGCCGGGGCATGGCCAGGTCTGTGCGGTCAATCCGCCCCGGTTCTCGTGGCCCTACGTTCCGCATGTGATCCCGCGGGAAGGGAAGTTCCCGGCGTGGGACTTCTGCCTGCAGTTGTCCCGCACGGGAGACTTCGCCGATCCCGAGATCGATGTTGAGAACACCCCCTACAACTTCCACAACGCCTTGCCCGCCCTCGAGCCGGGAGACTGGCACTGGCGCGTGGGCTACGGTGTGGATACGGACGACGAGCAGTGGAGCGCCGTGCGTTCGTTCACTGTCTCCCCCGAGGCGGTCGAGTGGGACCGGACCATCATCGGGCGCGCCACGCAGGAACTGGCGACCCGAAGCCACCCGAGGTTGGCTCCCGCCGTGGGATGGCAGGAATGGGCGCAGGAACTCCGAGACGACGAGCAGACATCGGCGTGGCTCGACAGTGTGATCGGCGGGGCGGATCGTGCGACGAAGCGCGCGTGGTGGACGGACTTCCCGACAACTGACCGCAAGGGTGAGACCGAGTACGACGACCAGCAGTTCGCGGGCATCGCGCGCGAGATTGCGTTGGCGTCCTTCGCGCACCGGCTCACCGGTGACGAGAAGTACTCCCGGGCCAAGGACCTGGCTGTGGCTCTGGCCCGCTTCCCCAAGGGTGGGCTGGCGTCGCCGGAGTACCACGGTCCTCCCCGCAAGTGGCCGACTCAAATCACCGAGTACCTCGCCGTGTGCCTCGACTGGTGGCACGACGAGCTGACACCGGAGGAGCGTGACACGATCCTGGGCTCCATCGACTGGCGGCTGCGCGCCACCTACCTGGAGAAAGCCTCGTGGCGCGCCGGAGACAGCATCTCACGGTCTGGCGTCTCGGCGTTCTGTCAGAGTCATCCGTACGAGAACTTCATGTGGTCGCTGCCAGCAGTGCTGTTGACGGCCGGGGATCTGCCGCTGGCAGACGAGTTGGTGCCGCTCT
>CBFDAZ010000445.1:0-5256 GCA_965602825.1 uncultured bacterium | reverse complement strand
TCATCTAGCAGCTCTCCAAAGCCATGGGCGAGCGGAGGTCGGGGTCTGCGGAGCTACCGTCGATCCTCTCGAGGGGGTGTTTGCGCGCCATTTTCGGCGTTCCCGCGACGCAGGGGGAACACGATGGTGTGGTTCTTGCAGTTACCCGGGCTGGAAAGGCAATCGCGCAGGAATGCCAACGCCGCCATTCCCGCCGCGTCCACCTCACGGTAGCTGGCGTAGACCACGGCCGGGAGTTCCAGGTCCCTCTCGGGGTCCAATACATACAGGCGTGGAACAACCCGGAGGAGCTGGAGATCGAGGGACCGAGGGTGAACCGGCAGCCGCTGAGTAGGGAGTGGTTCCTCCGAAACCCAACCTAGTCGAGCGCGTTGTCGGGTACCTTGGTGAACCGAACGTCGTCGTACCAGACGGCATCGCCGGGCTTCTGGTCGAGGGCCCCGGGGAGCAGAACCGCGAAGCCTGCTTCGTCGGGAACAGTGGCGACGACGGAGAGCTTCCGCCACCCCTCACGTCCCCCGGTAGCGATCGTGAAGCGGTCGGATGATTCGGCAGTCCAGGCGCCGTCCGAATCCTGCCAGCGAACGCCAAGGCTGACCTTGAACTCGACTGACTCCGTCATCCTCACCCAAGCCGAAGCGCAGCAGACCTCGCCCGGCTGGACGGGGATGGCCTGGATGAAACATCCGTTGCGCACGCCGGCGACCTTCACACACCGCGGCCCATCATGGCCGCCGGTTGCCTCCCACTCGAGTTGATCGATCGTGCCATCATCGATGACCCACTTGGACCATCCCGCGGGAGCGTCGGTCGATACCCAGTCCACGCCATTGGGCGTGGGACCGTCGACCACGGTGCTCTCGAAGCCGGGGTTGCCGCATAGGTTCGGCGCATCCGGGTTCGCTTCGGCCCACAGTTGCGCGCGTATCGCCCGGGCAACTCGGTCGGGGGCCGCGGCGCACAGGGCTTCGATCTCCTCCGGCGTAAGCTCCGTGCCCTGGCCGAGGAGGGTGACGACGCCTTGGGTCAGCGACGATTCCACAAACGCTCGCCAGCTCGCGAGCCGGCCCGGACGGGTCATTGTGATGCTGTTGTAGATGCCCGAGATCAACTCGTCGTCCTTGATCGACTCCCACACCTGCTCCCGGTGGTTGGTCCGTTGGAGTAGCTGCTGCACGGCCATGAGGTAGTTCTCTGTTCCAACCGCATCGGAAGCGGATAGATCGCGGACCACCTGGGCCTGCCAGTACTCCTCGAGCATGGCCTCAGACCAGGAGAAGCCCCGGGCGACAAACTCGACGCGCTGCTCGTACGGTGAGCTCCCTGATGCCGCCTTCGCCGCCCGGACCAAGGCCGCCCGGCAGGCGCGCAAGTCCGCGGGCGCCCAGATGTCCATTTGCTGGAGAAC
The DNA here is from genome assembly GCA_965602825.1 of uncultured bacterium. Lineage (GTDB taxonomy): Bacteria > Armatimonadota > Zipacnadia > Zipacnadales > VGFC01 > CBFDAZ01. The sequence goes on along the minus strand of CBFDAZ010000445.1, from coordinate 3,848 downwards.
CGACCCCAATCCCTCGAACCACCGCCCCTCACGGTCCTTCATCATTACGCGCTCGAGGATGTCGTAGAAGCGCTTCGTGGGGCGTCTCGCCGGGCCGAAGAACCCGGAGTAGAACTCGTTCAGTACGGTGTCGCAGTCCCGGGTTGGGTCCCACATCAGCTTCGCACGGAGGTACATCTGCGGCCCGGCGTACCACCAGGTGGGCCACGCCTCGTTGGTCGCCGCGACGGCGCCGACCTCATCGTAGAAGCGAAGCGACTCGGCCATCGCATGGGGGTAGACGCGGGGCATCAGCCAGCCGAGGCCCGTGTAATCGTAGGTCCCGAACTCGCCGGGAGCGTCGGCCCAGGCGCGAGCGAAGTCCATGTCCGCCTGTCGGTAGTTGGGGTCATGCCATTGGGCCACATCCTGTGTGATGACCACCATGACGTTGGCTGGCAACTCTACGCGCTTCGGGGGCGACTCAACCACCCAGTAGGCAATTGCAGAGACGTACTTCCCCGGGAATTCCTCGCGCAACCCGTCGGCGACGGCCTTGACGAAGGTGAAGTAACGGTCAGAGAGCATCCGCTGGCCGCGGAATGTCTCACCAGGGATGTCAAGCGCCGTGCAGCTATCGCACTCACAGAACGCCCCGCTGTCGTTCATGCCGACCGACAGGAAGTTAGCTTCGGGGTGGTCCGCAAACCACTGCCTCCCGTACTCAACCGTCCGGGCGATGACCTCTGGATTGGAGGTGCAGGGCTGCCAATCCTGGGCACTGTCGGATGCGGGTACTCGGCGCTCCCCGTTGATGAGTGGGTAATACTCCGGGTGCGTCTCGCCGTACTTGGATGCTGGGAACACGAGGTAGAGCCAGTGGGAGTAGCGGTTGAAAGGCACCGCGTAGCTGTGGTCGGTGATGCGGTTGCGGTCTCGCCACTTGGCGCCCTCGCCTGGGATTGACGTGTCGATGCCGTGGTTGCGCCGGTTGACGAACCGCGGCTCGTCGCGCCGGCGCATGACGGGGATGCTGACCGTGTCGGCATGCGGCACGTTCTCGCCCAGCTCGGTCGGGACGAACCACCGCACGCCGAGGAGTTCCTCAAGCACCCAGTAGACCGCGTTGCGAGTGCCGCGGGGGCGGCTGCCGGCGAGGATGAGACGCTCGCCGTCGCAGTCGACGACGAAGCCGTCGAAGGCCAGGGACGCAAGACCGAGGGCGCGAGCCGTCTCGTCATCCGGCGACCCGATGTGGACGCTCGCGATGCCCTGCTGGGCGGCGTCCACAACCGGCAACTCGGCGCCGCTGATCTTCTTCAGGTAGGCATTCAGCTCTTCCGTGGCGTGACGCTCGATATCGTCCGCATCGGCAGCTAGAACGATCTGCGCGGCCGGACGGCCGTCGTCGACGAGCGTGAGGCCTTGGGCGGACGCGCACGCGAGCGCGCCGGCGAGCAGTGCGAGTACGGGCACGGTGACACCTCACGGGCTTCTTCGCTGCGAGCGACGCACGTTCCTGGTAGGTTGTCCCTGTCCCCCCGCAAAAGCCCATCCAGGCCTGGATTCCGGGCTCAGGAGGAGGCCGAACTTGAGCCGCGGGAAGTAGCCCTCCCCAGAATGCAGAAGCTTCAGATCGCCTGTGGAGTTGCTCTCCGTCTCGTCTGGGAGTCTGCCTCGTACGCCCTGGTCTTCCTGTGCGCCTGCTTCAGCTCCCGGGGCAAGCTGGCCGCTGAGATCGTCGCGGTGCTCAGCCAGATTGCCGCCCGTCGTGATCGTGTTGACCGCAAGCAGGTACCGAAGCCCCAGTTCACGGCCGCGTTCCGGGTCCTGTGGGTCGTGCTCTCTCGGTTTGTGAACGGCCGGGAGTATCTCCCCCAACTGATGAAGCCAGCCACGGTGAAGCGCTGGCTGCCGCTCCGAGAAACTCCATCCAGCCTGGCCTCTGGGGCTTCCTCAGTTCCACAGATCAGTATTGGGACCCTACGAGGGTGGCGAGAGCCTCGCCGACCATGTTGGCGCGGCGGTGCACTTGCGCTTCACGCTCTACATGGCCGGGCTGTATGCGTTCCGGATCGCGGATGCCGAGCCCGTGCCGGTCCGACTGCCCTCCGAGGAGTAGCGAATCCCGGCGTGGGAGGATGGCCGACTCGGCCATGCCGCCGGCTGTGGGTCAGGCCTGGACGCGACTTCCCCGTCCAGCCGTCACTGCGGCGCGAAAAGCTCACTCGGGTCGGTCGCGAAGTAGAACGGGTGGTCTTCAGACGCAGGAGAGGCGCTGAAGCCGGTCAGACAAGCCTGCCCGTACCCGTTCACAGCAAACGACCAGCCCCCCGGCTTCTTGCCCTCCACTGCCACGTGCTGCGAGCGCTCTGTCAGGTCGTTGGACCCGATCCACACGTCGCTGGACACAACCTGTTCCGCTGGGTCGTAGATGTCGAGCTGGAGCGGCCACGAGCGCCCCTTGTAGCGCATCGAGAACTGCCTGACTCCCTGCGGGAGATCGAAGAAGAACCGGAAGCCGTCGCCGATCCACGTGCCCTCCCGGAAGATCGGGTACATCTCCTTCAGCCCCGGCTGGTCCTCGGCAATGGGGACGGAGACGAAGAAGTTCTGATCGCACAGGACGCGTAGCGCGTACTCGAGCTGGCCATCTTGCGGGAGGGCCAACTCAATCGCCGTGCCCTGCTCCCGCTGCTCAGGGCTCTCGGTCCCCGTGGCGATGACTTTCCCATCGGTGCCCGCGACCTCGGCCGCGTACGACGCTCCGGCGTACCCGCTGACGGAGATGCCGAGCTGCAGAGGCTCATCTGCCTCCTGGCGCAGGCGGGCGTGGAACACGTATCGCTGTTCGCCATCCACCGTCTCTCTCGACAGGGCTCGGATCGACGTCCGGGTCGGACGGGTGGGGGCAGGCTTGTGCCCAAGCCTTGCCACCGCGGTCAGGTAGTAGGGCACCTCCTGCATGAAGTAGGATTGGTCGAGATTGCTGTGGTGGACGATGAATTGCCCGCGGTAACGCGGATCGGGTCCGCGGTAGACGTAGTCCACAAAGGATGAGACGGCATAGGCTGCGGCGCGCAGGTACTTCTCATCACCGGTATACAGATACGCGTGAGCGAGGATGTTGATCTTGGCATGGTAGCCCTTGGAAGGGGTCGGCTGTGCGGCGATCCAGTCGGCCCAGCGCGCCATGGCCTGCATGCCACGTCGGCTCCGGGTCAGGTCCACGTATCGCTGGAGATAGGGCGCGAAGTTCTCCCACTGCGGGAAGCTCCCGTCCTCCCGCTGGGTATTCAGCAGTGTATCGACGGTGCGTTCCAGGAACTCGAGGTAGTCATTGTCCCACGTGAGGAAGTAGAGCGCACAGGCGCTGGTGGCACGACCGGCCCCCTCGCGATGGGGTAGGGGCTTCCCATCTTCCAGGACCGCGGCGCCATGCTCCAGGGCAGCGGTGAGGCTGCGCTGATTGCCGGTCACGTAGTAGTGCCAGATCATGGCATCGGCAGCCGAATTGTAGTGCAGCCTGCCGCCCGAGGCCCAATGGACAAAGCCCTTGTAGTCGCAGATACCTCCCACGACCTTCCCTCGCGGGTACGGGAGTCCGTCGAGATCATCGGTCGCGTAGTGGCAGTGATCCACATCGGCCACGTGCCGGGCGTTGGCGTCGGCCCAGTCCAGGAGCGCCTTGTCCCCGGTTCGGGCATACATCATCCAGGGCCATCGAGTCCAGCCGTGGTGCGTGTTGCGCCAGATCCGGTGAAGGCTCCACCGTCGCTGCTGCCAGTCCCAGTTGTGATGCGAGTCGCCGTAGTTGAACATGCCGTAGTCGCGATCCATGACGCGATACCGCATGATGCAGTCGATGG
>CBFDAZ010000444.1:0-5258 GCA_965602825.1 uncultured bacterium | reverse complement strand
TGCAGCATGAACTTGACGCCAAGGTACGTCTGCGGTGGTTCGCTTACGTTCTCGGCCTTCGCCAGGCACTCGAACGCCAGCCGACACCCGCGGTATGGTGTCAGGTCCAGGGGCATCCGGATCATGTGCCCGCCCGCCGCCCGATCGTCGGGCACCGTGACCCGCAGCGAGGTCGTTCCCTCGTGACCGTCAACCCACTCCGCGAACCCCGCCTCCGACCACGCCTCGCGCGCCTCGGGTGCGTCGAAGTCGGTCTCGAAGACGGTGTCGCCCGGCTTTGGCGAGGGTGTCTCCTGGCCTCCGGCAACGGCCGCGCCTAGCCATGTTGCCGCCGAGGCCAGACCCAGCAGTATCACCCGGCAGCAGACTTCGTTGGTGACCGGCAGCATCATCGACCTCCGTTCCGAGTGCTACTCCGGCGCGCCCAGGAAGCCCTCGTGGAAGAACACGGGCTTGTAGCCATGCTCGGTGACCCATCTGATGGCGGCGTCGAGGCGCTCCGCATGATCGGGGATGTGGTTCGGGTAGAAGTCCCAGAAGTACTGCTCGTGGGTGAACAGGTCCATGATCTCCCGGTGGTTCGGGTCGGCCTGCAGCGGCTCAAGGGTCGGCGCGATCCGATCAAGGGGCGTGTTGTTGCAGACGATATCCACCCGCGAGAAGACGAGCCCGCTCCCGAAGTCCTTCAGGCAGTCGTGGTGCCACAGGTGCTCCGCGCGAGGCTGGTCGAGCCAGTAGTTGACGTCGTATCCGTAGCTCCTCGGGTGTCCGAAGCCCGAGAGCACTCGCACCCCGTGCTCGTAGAGCTGCGGGTAGGCCTCAGGCAGGACCATGCCCCAGTGGATGACGGTCGGCGGGACGAGCGTCTGCTCACCGGCGAAGCGCACGATCTCCTCCTCCACCATCGCCAGCTCCCGCATCAGCGTCTCCGGCGCGGCGTACTGGTACGGGCGGTCGGGCTTGTTGGCGTACGCATGGAAGGCCAGGCCCAGCCAGTCCGCACAGCCCTCCCACTCGCCCCTGTAACGGTCCGGGAAGTCGGCGAGCAGAAAGCCGTCCTGCCCGAACTCCGCAATTGCCTCGTAGTAGATGTTCACGGTGAACTTCGCGCCATACTCACGGTGCAGCCTCCGCAGCATGTCGAGGTAGAAGCAGTCGAACAGGGAGCCGTACTGCTTCTCCGCGATATCGCGGAGGAAAAAGCTGTTGTCGTCGATTGAGAACCGGTAGCGAGGGAAGGAGTGCCGGTCCCAGACCGCGCGCACACGATGCTCCTGTCGCCCGTACGTGCCCTCATAGACCGCGACGATCTCTGTCTCGCGCTCGGCCAGTGGAAGGGCCGCCTCGAAGTGCCCCGAAGCCGCCCTCGCCGGGATGCCGTTCACCGTGACAGTTCCGTAGGCGGGGCAGTCGCCGGTGACGGTGATCCGAAGCGAGTCGTCCTCGACCACCCCGTGATGACGGTTCAGAACGGCGCCGTGGAACGGCCAGGTGATCCGAAGCATGGTTCCGCCTCCTGAGGTTAGCGCTTCTGCAGCATAGCCGGCACTGAGGGATGCGTTTGCCCGCAAGACCAGGCAGAGGCCGAAGAGGGATGCGCAACCCAGCAACTGCTTCCCTTCTCCGGCACCAGCCACTCCATTGCGCTGGGGACGCACACACAGCGCCTGGGGAGTGGGCTTGCAGGCCGCACTCCGGGACGGCGCTCAGCGGCGAGGCTGCAGTTCGTCGCGACGCGGCTGCCGCCCGATCCAGAAGTCGGCCCTGGCCAGAGGTGGTGTGCCCTCTCCGATACTGATCTCGACCCCGTATCTCCCGTTCGGGAGTGTCTGTCCCGGTTGGGGCGAGAACCAGGCTTCGCCCTTGCCCGACTCCTGCTGGATATCGATCTCAGTTGTTGCCTGCGCGATGAGTCCGTCCTGGTGCAGCCAGTAGACCGCGAATGCGGTGCCGGGCACAGCGTGGGAGTACTTGAAGTCCACCCGGACCTTGGCCGGGCCGGTGGGGAGCACGAACGGCTTCTTCGCCGATCGCGGGGCCGGGACACCTGATACGGTGAGCTCACTCACGGCCGGCCGATACCTCTCCATCCCCTTCGGAGTCTTCGCAAGCTGGGCCGCGCCCTTGAGAACCGCGAAGCTTGTGTCGATGACGGGCACCCCGTCAACCAGGAGCTCGACCTCGTAGATCCCCTCGGCGAACGTCTTGGCCCCCTGAGGCGGCCGGAGGGCGAGGTAGCCGCGCAGGTGTTCGCTCTCCTCCTTCACCACACTGCCTTCCGCACCGACCGGCGAATCCTGTCCGCGGAGCCAGCGCGCCGTTGCCGTCGCCGACGCGGGGGCTTCCGCGATATCGAAGAAACAGTAGACCTGCTTCCCGCCTGCTTCAAGGGCCTCCGGGGTCTGCGCCGGACGCGTCTTGTCGGCGCCGATCACGATCTGGGGCGGGGACGGGACATTCTCTTCAGCAGGTGTCGCGGCAGGCGGGAGGGCCGGGCGCCCTGGAGTTCCCGTGGCTTCCCGTTCCGAGGCGCGGCGGCCCAGGAAGAGCAATGCGACCGACCCGCCGCCGAGTATTCCGGCCAGGAAGAAAGCAGCGCAGGTCAAGCCCGAGAGCCGCATATGCCAGCGTCCGGGCGGCGGGGCAGGTGGCGGCTCGGGGCGGCGCTGCTCGACGCCTATCTGGCCGATGACGGGAGGCCGGTCCTGCGGTCCGGCTTCCTCGGGAGATCCTGGTCCGGGCTTCGACGTGTCGCTCAACGGCCTCGCTCCACGGGCATGACGTCGCAGTGCGAACGTCGGAGGCTGATCCGGCCCGGTCAGTCCTCGCGGGGCACGAAGGCGATCATGTGCGGGTAGGACCGCAACGCGGCACCCCACTCACCTTCGATAGTATAGCGTCCCGCAGGCAGGCTGGGATCGGGGGTCCACAACTCCTCAACCTGTCGCCGCTCGCCGGCAGCCAGCTCAAGTGGTGCCACCATGGGGGGCGGCGGACTCGACACCGACAGCCGCCAGACTTCCGTTCCCTCGCCGTCGCGAGCGACCAGCTCATGGCCGGCGCCCGACTCCCCCTCGATCGCCGCCGGCGAACTGAACGGGTTGGCCACCAGCAGCCGGATGCGCACTGTCTCGCCGAGCACATACGCCCGGCGACCCGTCGTGACGTTGCAGACGAGCCCCTCCGATCCCCTCAGCTCAGCGATCTCTCGAGGCTCTATGAACGCAAAACCCCGTCGCGCGATCTTGGCGACGCCGGCAACAACCAGCCGGCGACCCGTGTGGGAATAGGGGGTCAGAGCGAACGGGGAATGGACGTTGATGTCGCCGCGGCAATAGATCTCCCCGGTGGCATCGCGCAGGACCCAGTCGCGCCGGGAGACGGGGGTTCCGTTCCGCGTCGATGGGCTGAAGGGGCTCGGGTCCCAGCCCATGTACTCTCCCGAGAGCAAGACGAGGTGCCCCATCCAGTCGTACGGCCTCTCGATCAGGTCCGAAACGCCTATCTTGGTGAGCGGGCCGACCGGTCCGGTCTGAACGTAGACCCGCCGGCGGCTCTGATCCCAGGCAATATCCGCACCCAGGGCGGTCGCGACCAGGCGAAGCGGCACCAATGCGCTCCCGTCGCGGATCTCCGGCGGGGCCTGCAAGGGCAGAGCCTTGCCGTTCAGGCGAGCCTCAGTGGAGCCAACCGAGAGGACGAGGTCTGCGCCGGGAGCGGTGATGGAGACTCTCTTCTGCTGTGGCGACCACTGAATCTTGGCGCCCAGCCGGTCGAAGATGCCCTTGACCGGCACGAGAACCGTGTCGCCCCTCTGAATGGCGGCGGTAGGGAGCATCACCTGGTAACCGTTGAGGAACACGGCCACTGCGGCGGCGAGCGCCGGCGCAGGCATGGCAGCCAACCTCCCTGAGACACATCCACCGGAAGAGGATCGCCCCTCTATGGCTCCCTGTTCGCAGCATGGCACAGAATCTCCTACTCCGGAGGCCCGGCTGAGGTCTGGGCATGGCGGCAACCATCGTCAAGGGGGGAACGGTTCGGTTTTCTGGGGGGGCCAAAAAGTAGCAGCCGAGTCAGCCGTGGGGCAACGGACAGACTCGGCTGCTTGGCTCCACCGCGGGCTGTGGCGAGAACCTTCAGTGAAGGCGGAGCCTGATCCCGAACTGCGACCTGGGCGCTCGTCGGGGGGTCGACAATAGCCACAGTCCGGGACAACGGCCTCTCGCTCGGCTTAAACAGCAAGGACGGCATGTCCAATGCTGTATAGCTATAAATACCATAGCTGCACAAACCTGTCAAGTCCCATTTTGCTGAACCTTGGCGATACTGCCTGGGGAGAGGTGCTCTGAGGTGTACGTTCCCGGGCGGCAGTGGCCCCCCCCGCAGCATGGAGCCTGCCTCACAGCAGCGTCACATCGTCAGCCGAGAGCACCTTCACGATGCCGTCGGGCGTTTCTACCCGAAGCTGTCCCGATCCGTCAATGCCCAGAGCGCGCCCCTGGACGCACGCACCGTTGGCCTCAGCGATCCGCACGTGCGCCCCTCGTGTGACGTCGAGTTCCTCCCACCGGCGGGCGGTCTCGTCTGGACGACTGCGAAGCTGATTCCAGCGCCCATCCAGCTCGGCAAGGACCCGATCGGTCAGCTCACGGCAATGCAGGGGCCGGCCGAGGATCATCTGTAGGGTAGTGGCAGAGGCGCGGATGTCAGCAGGGAGGTCCACCTCGGTACCGTTGACGTTCAGCCCAATACTCAAGAGCAAGGCAGTGCTCGTCTTCTGTGCCAGCGTCCCGGCCAGCTTCCGGCCGCCATGCACGACATCATTGGGCCACTTGGTGCTGAGCCGGATGCTCAGTAGCTTGCTGGTCGCACTCACCACCGCGAGCGCGCCGACCATCCCCGCCATGCCCACGTGCGCCGGGTCCGGCAGATTGCGGAGGATCACCGTCGCGGCCAGGGACTTGCCTGGCAATGTGTGCCAACCGCGGCCGCGGCGGCCGCGAGCAGCGGTCTGCTCGTCCGCCAGCACCACCGTTCCGTGAAGGGCTCCCTGGTGAAGGAGCTTCCGGGCGTGGTCGACGGTGGACGAGGTCTCCCGCAGGTGGATCACGTTCGCGCCGATGGCTGGCGGGTCAGGGCGAGTCCCCACGCGGCTTGTCTCCCCTCGAGGCGGAGGTGGGCGCCGGCGACCGGGGCGTCATGAAGAGCTGGGTGATCCAGTACAGGACCGGCCGCCGTGGCGGCCGCACGCGGCG
>CBFDAZ010000443.1:0-5265 GCA_965602825.1 uncultured bacterium | reverse complement strand
AAGGCCGCGCGGACGCTGGAGCACAAGTACATCTGGACCTCCACGGGCGAGGACATGCTGTTCGACATCCGCCGCGATCCGGACGAGCGCTGGGATCTCCTCAAAGGGCGTAACGGCCGCCTGGAGGATGGACGTTACCCGGACGAGGTCGCTCGCGATCTGCGGCAGAGAATCGAGGACCTGCTGATGTCAGTGGAGTTGCGGACCTTCCCGGACATGTTCAGGCCCGGCCGGGCGCACAGCGACCCGAGAATCATCCGCCGCCTCGCCGCCTGGGGCCTGTATCAGCCGGGCATTGTGCCGCCATGGGAGGACGGGTGAGGAACGGCAGGTAACAGGTAACAGGTATCAGGTGACAGGAGCGGCAACGGCAAGAGCGCGCGTCGTTCGTGACGGCCGGGTTTGCCAGCCCGGCGCCGTTCCCTGACGGGCGCCGGCCCGGGAGGACAGACATGCACTGCACGCCGAGACGCTCGCTGAGGCACATCGCTTCGGTAGTGGCCTCCGGTCTACTGATCATGGCGCCGCCGGCAGCCAGGTGCGACGCCTTCACGGTCGCCGCCGATAACGCCGACGCCAACCGCGAGGCCCTGAACCGGGCGCACGACGTCATGAGGGCGTGGCTCGGGAAGCGCGACCCGGACTCCCACCTCATCAGCGAGCACTGGGAGAAGGGATACTGGCGGGTTGAGAACGCCGCCGCCGATCTGTACGCCTCTCTGGTCGTCATCAGCCACTTCACCGACCACGACGTTCGCGACGGTTTCCTGACCAGAACGCTACACGACGAGCAGCGGCTGTGCAACCGCGTGGGCGTCTTGCCGGATGACTGGTCGTTCGCCACGCGCGACTTCATGCACGCCGAGCCGGACCTCGGCGGCGTGATCTTCGGAGCTTCGGAGTACTGCCGCGACGGCCTGCTTCGCATCACCGAGTGGTGCGGCCGCCGAGCGTGGTTCGATCGTCTCACTCAGCTCATCGACGAGATCATCGTCCGCGCGCCTCACGACACCGAGCGCGGCCGGCTGCCTGCCCTCGACCACGAGATCAACGGCGAGATGCTGCAGACGCTTTCGCGGCTCTATTGGATGACGGGGGACGACGGCTACCTCGAAGCCGCCCGCCCGATCGCTGACACGTTCCTGCTCTACCGCCTCCCCACGCACGAAAAGCGGCTCGGTCTGTCCGACCACGGGTGCGAGATCATCAACGGGTTGGCTGAGCTGTTCCTGATCGAGTGCCGGCTCGGCACGCCGCGCGCGGCGAGATATCGCGCTCCAATGCGAGAGATGCTCGGGAGGGTGATCGAGGTGGGCGCCAACGAGGACGGCATGCTCTACTGGCGGATTGACCCCGCGGAGGGGACGGTGCTCGACGAGCGCTTGAGCGACTGCTGGGGCTATGTGTACGACGCTTACTACACCTGCTACCTGGCCACAGGTGACGAGTGGTACCGGAAGCAGGTTGAGCGCGTCTTGGGCAGCCTGCCGAAGTACACCGACCAGAACTGGGTCGGCGGCTGCGACGGGCTGGCCGACTCCTTCGAAAGCGCAATCGATCTCCTCAACCGGGTGCCGATGGACGAGAGCTTCCCGTTCCTCGATGCGACGATCCGCCGTGCGTGGCAGTTGCAGCGGCCCGACGGGAGCGTGGAGCGCTGGTACGGCGACGGGAGCTTCGGCCGGGCGTGCATCATGTGCGCCCACTGGAAGGCCCGGGGCTGTGGGCTTCATCCATGGCGCGAGGACCTGGCCCTGGGTGCGTGCCAGGAGGGCGACGTGCTCTACGTCCACGCCTCCGCTGATGAGCCGTGGACGGGGCGGCTCGTGTTCGACAAACCCCGGCACCAGAGTGTCATGCGGCTGCCTGTGAACTACCCGCGCATCAACGAGTTGCCGGAGTGGTTCACAGTGCGAGCGCACGAGCTGTACCGCGTTGAGGGGCTGCCTTCCGGAGCCGCCGTTTGGCGGGGCAGAGAGATGGCGGAGGGGGTCGAGCTTGAGTTGCTGCCCGGCGAACCCGTGAAGCTGGCCATACGGGAAGTGACGGGCACAGGTAGCAGGTAGCGGGGACAACGGTGGGGGCTGCGACCGGAAGAGGAGGCCTGCGCTCCTGTTGTCAGGTCGCGCCCTTCCTGGGCGCGCAAGCTCCTTGCCCGCATGGTCGTTCAGACCGTTTGCCGTCAGCGCCGACAGGCCTCCCGGCCCGTCAATGTGGAGGGTAAGCGATGGCCAAGCGAGTGTACACGCTCGAAGTCTACGTGGTCGAGGGCCTCATGACCGAGGAGTTCGCCAAGCAGAACCCGGAGATCTCTCGCACCATCGAGATCCGGGGGGACCAGACGTTGGAGCGGCTCCACGACGCCATCTTCGATGCCTTCGACCGCTTCGACGGCCACATGTACGAGTTCCAGTTCGGGAAGGGTCCTCACGACCCAGACGGTGACCGGTATGTCCTGCCAATCGAGTTCGAGGACCCCTTCGACGAGGACTCCAAGCCGACGGGCGATCTGACCAAGACCACCATCGATTCGCTCAACCTGGAGGTCGGACAGGCGTTCGGGTACTGGTTCGACTTCGGTGACAACTGGTACCACCAGATCGATACGGTCGCCATCGGCGAGGCCGAGCCGAAGAAGCGCTACCCGCGCGTCGTGGCTCGCACCGGGGAAAGCCCGCCGCAGTACGTGGACTGGGATGAGGAGGAGTGAGCGGCGGGTTGTGTACGAGGCGCTTCAGCCCCGACGGGGTGGATCACGCGCTGCACGACTGAAGGCAAACCACAGAGACACAGAGACACAGAGAACGACCTGGCGACGGCGACTGCCGATGCCCCAACTGCACCATCCCCGTGCCCGCGGGTCTCCCGACCCGTCGCCGTTGGTGTCGTCCGTGGCGCCCAAGCTCCAGCTCCGGCACGCTGGCCGACGGGAGACCCCTACTGCCCTGGCCCACCGGCGTGGCCCCAGCAGTCACCTATTCTCGAATGCCTTCCGGACACTGGGCAGCGTGAGCAGGATGAGGACCGTTGCGTAGACCGCGAGCCAGAAGATCATCCCGAAGATGGTGAATACGCCCGTCATCTTCTGCATCATCGCGGCCATGTTCGGGTCTCCGGTCGCGCCCATGCTCGCGAACATCTTCCCCATGATGTCCAGAGCCTGCATCACGATTGCCGAGACGATGTTCCAGACCATGCCGGCGACGAGCGTCCCGATCGCCAGCAGCCAGGCCCAGCGACGCATGCCCAGCAGCCCGATGCCGGCCACGAGGGTGCAGACGCCGATGAGCGAGCCGACTGCGGTCGCCAGGATGCTCCAGTTGCGGACGGTGGGGTCCTGCATCGCCTGGCCCCCCGCCCCGGGCATCGGGAAGGCGCCGGAGAGCTGGATCAATGACACCGGCACCGAAAGCAGCGCCAACGCGCCGGCCACGATGCCGAGGATCCCCAAGACGGTAACGATGACCGGCCGTTCGGGTTCGGTTCGGTAGTAGTCGTCATAGGCCATCCGGATCATCCCCCATTCCTCAGTCGGCGGCACAACGGCCATCTGTCAGTAGGCTTCGGTTCCGGACGGGCATATACCTGCTCCGAGCAGGCTGCAAACAGGCGGGAAGCCCTGTCGTACGTGACGGGAAACGGCACTGAAGGGCGGAGAAGGAGGGGTCTGGCTTGATGGCCAATCGACCGGGGTGTTGCCGCAGCCAGTTGCGGCCGAGAGACCACTGTAGATAAGGGTGCCATCAGATGGTGATTCTGCACGCCGGCTACTTCGATGGTCGGCTCGTTCTGTGGGGCGAGACGCCGGCTGGCCCGGATGTTCGCGTCCGGCTTCGCCCGGGCCGGAAGCCGAAGATCCCCCGGCCGCTCCCGTCGCCCTACGACGCCGGCGCTGCTGTCCTGGCCGAGACACTGCGGGATGTGGGAGCCGCCGCGAAGGTGGACCCGGAGGGGGCCGAGCGGACGGTCATCTGGCTTCCATCCGTCGCGCGCCGGCCTGCGGCGTGCGATGCTCTGGTTGCGGAGCGACCCGATCCCGATGCGAGGGTCGCGCTTTCCCCCTGGAAAGTGACCGGGCTCGCCCTCACGCCGCACGATTGGGTTGACCTCCTCTGCCTGTGTGTCGGCAAGCAGACCCTCGCCCCCGGTGTTGTCGTTGGGTATGACCTGCGGTACTGGTCCACCGCCATGCGCTTTGCCGGCGCCCTCGTCGCCCGGCAGCAGTTCCTGCCCAGCCTTGCAGAGCGCGAGGGGACCTATTGGGCCCGCTGGGAGCCGCTGTTCGAGGGAGCCGATGCGGAGCGTCTGTCGAAGCTGGCGCGGGCAATGCCGCCGGCCTGTCGAGCGCTGACGGAGGAAGGCGTGCCCGCGCCGACCACGCCGGCCAGGGACGTGCTCGCCGAGGCCGTCGGCTACCTGCTCGATCCGCTGGTGCGCCAGGCGGCAGATCCGGACGCCCAGCCGGTGCGCGCGCGGCGGAGGAAGCCCGGCGGATTCGAGAGCCTCCACGACCAGTGGTTGCACGCTCTGCGCTGGGCCGACGGGGAGGTGACGGGCGACCCGCGCGAGTTGGAGGAGTTCGCCCAACAGGTCCGCGCGTGGCGGCAGCCGCTGGCGGCGACCGCGGCCTCCCGCTTCCGGCTCTGCTTCCGCCTCGACGAGCCAGCCGTGGAATTCCGGCCTGAGGGGGCGGATGGCCTGGCCCCAGCGGGCGAGCCCTGGCACGTGGCGTACCTGCTCCAGGCCGCCGATGACCCCAGCCTGCTGGTGCCGGCCGGGGATGCATGGAGCGACAAACGGCAGCCGGCCTTGCGGGCCGGTACGGGTCGGTTCAATGCGCGGGAGTACCTGTTGCTGTCGTTGGGCCAGGCGGCGGGCCTGTGTCCGCGCATTGAGGAGAGCCTCAGGACGCCGGCGCCGGCCGGCTACACCACCGACGAAGTCGGCGCCTACGAGTTCCTTTCGGGCACCGCGCAGGCGCTCGAGCAGGCGGGCTTCGGCGTGATGCTGCCGGCCTGGTGGACTCGCAAAGGCACGAAGCTCCAACTGACCGCCCGAGGCCGCGCGACCGCGCCGGGAATGCAGGCCCCGGGCACGCTTTCCCTTGACTCCATCGTCAAGTTCAACTGGGAGATCGCGCTCGGCGACCAGAAGCTGTCTCGGCGCGAGCTGGAGGCTCTGGCGAAGCTCAAGGCGCCGCTGGTCCGTATCCGGGGCCAGTGGGTTCACATGAGCCGGGAGGAGATTCAGGCGGCGCTCGATTTC
>CBFDAZ010000442.1:0-5275 GCA_965602825.1 uncultured bacterium | reverse complement strand
CGACGGGTCTCCAGGCCCGTCGGCGTAGCGGCCCCGAAGGCGCCGGCACAACGGCTATCTTCGTCGTTTCTGGGTGCCGCAGCGCGGCATGGATGCCTGCTTTGTGGTTTGAGTGCAGCGAGATTCGTGGGAGAATGGCTTACAGGATGTCACGGGAGCTTGATTTCGAGGGGGCTGTAGGGCCGAATGCGGCTGGCGGCCAGGCGCGGGCTGACGATGTAGCACCCGCTCCGGCGGCGACCGGGGCGTTCCTCTGGGATTGGCCGACCTTCGCCCGGTGCGGAAGAGCCTTCGCCCTTGCCACCGTGGTCCTGTTTGTGATAGCTGTCACTATAGGAGCCCTGGCCCCCGGTCTGCCGACACACGTCCTCAACGTGATCCAATCCATCGTGCTCTGGCCCAGCGACTACTTCAGCCAACTGATACCGATCTACCTGCTGATCCTCCTGGGCAACATCAAGGCCGCCTTCCTGACCGCCTTGCTCGGCCCGGCCAGCGTGTGGCTCAACGCCAGGCTCAACATGAGACAGCAGAAGAACGCCGGCTCCGAGGCAGGCAAGATGAAGTTGGCTGACCGGCTTGCCTGCCGGGTGGCCAACGCGACGATCCGCGCCGGGCGCTTCGTGTTCCCCGAGATCGGCGATGACAGCCGCGACTTCGCCGCCCGCAGTAGTGCCGGTTTGGCTGCAGTGGTGCCCTTCCTGGCCTTGTCAATGAACGCGGCGGTTCTGGGCCTGTGGCTGGCGGAGGGACTACTGCAGGGGTGGGGTGGCGGACTGGCTCGTGTGGGGGCTGCGCTCCTGCCGCACGGCCCCCTTGAGTTCGTTGCGCTGGTCCTCTCCGCCACGATCGGACTCCAGCTGGCACGACACCTCGTCCCGACGCTGCCACAACACGACTCCGAATGGCAGGCCCGTCACGCCCGTTGCTGGTTGACATCCAACGTGTTAGCCCAGAGCCTCGGTCTACTCGTCGGCCTCCTGGCCATCGCAGCAGCCCTCGAGATCGTCCCTCTGGTGTAGAATCACGCTCCGCCGGCCTGGCGCCGGCAGGCAATTGCCGGGCGGCCATCGGTGAAGGCACGAAACAATGCCCTGAGGCAGTTGTCCTTATGAACAGGGCACGCAGCTTACATCGAAGCATCCTGTGGATGGTGATTGACGTGAGCGCTCAGGGCACAAACAAGCTGGTGGCGATCGCCCTTGGCCTCATGGCGATCGCTGGCGCGGGACCGGCATTCTCGGACCCGGCGAATCCCGTTCTGGGACCGGATCAGTTCCGAGAGTCCGTAACCGGCGAGAGCCTTCGAGAGCAGGGCTTTGACCCCAAGGAGTACAAGCTCGACATCCCGCTGTCGGGCGCGTTGTCGGTCCAGCGCGAGTACGTTCGCGCCGGCGATACGGGCCTCTTCTCGCTGGGGATGACCGAACGCGGCACTGACACCGTGCGACTCCACCTCAACAAGCGTGGTGCCCTGGAGTTCGCCCAGGACGAGGCTCGGGCACAGGGCCCCTCCGGACTGCTCCTGGGCCTCTCGCGCAAGCGCCGCGCCGCTCTGACTCAGACCTTTGGCAAGGGCACGACTGAGGGCAGCTTTTCGCTGGTGCACGAGGATAGCTACGCCAGTCAGCTCGAGACGGGCTTCACTCACTCGCAGACGGATGCGGCAACGCTCAACTTGGGCTTGGCGAGGGCTCTCGGTCTGACCGCCAGCGCCTCAGAGTCCAGGGGACTCGCGCAGATCCAGACGCAAACGAGGAAGCTGGACATCGCGCTGGCACAACCTGACTCGTCAGGGCCCGCGCTGGCCGAGTTTCACCAGACCGAAAGCCAGGCCGGTGGGGTCGGCTCGCAGAGTCGGCAGATGGCGCTCCGGACTCCGACCGTGAAGCTCGGTGGCGTGGCGACCGTGTCGGCGGCCCATCAGCGCACCGAATCGTTTGTGGGCGGCACCGAAGCCGTCAACAGCGTGAACCTCACAGCGACGCCGACCGAGGCCATCAGCCTCTCCGCGAGTCGTGTCGAGGCGGGCCGCTCGGCCGGATCTGACACCGCGGCGACCACCGTCGGCTCCCATATCCGGATCATGAAGGACACGACGATCGGCGCGACCTACAGCGACACCGAGGCACAGGGCGCCGGCCTCGCGACCCGGCGTTCCGTCGAGCTCGCCAGGGCTCCCAGCGATGGCACAGGACTTGGACTGCGAGCGGCCTACACCGACCTGGGCGTTCAGGGCACAGAGACGGACCCGACGGTTGACGTTCAGTTGGCCTACACGGCAGGCAGCGAGTGGGAGGTCCACGGCCGATACCACGATGAGCACAACCGTCCCAGCCCGGAGTTGGCGGCTGGCATGAAAATCCCCCTGCTGGGCGGGTCGCTGGGGCTGGACTACAACGAGCACGCCTACGACGCGGCAACCCAGGCCGTGCGCCTGTCGCGCGCCTACGGGGCCGAGATGACGCGCTCGATCGCCTGGGGCTTGAGCGGCAAAGTGGGCTACCAGCGAACCGACGGCCTGGGCGACGAATCGCGCGCCGAACGCCTCCGAGTCGGCCTCGGCGGCGAGAACCGGCTCCTGGGCAAGGTGGACGTCCAGTACGAGACCGGCATTCTGCGGACCCCTGTCGGCACGATGCCCGACTCAACGACCATCGGACTCTCGCTGGCCCGCGACATCGGGATCGGGGAACTCTCGATCTCCGCCCGGCGCTCTCTGCCCGCCGGGCCGGTCGGCTCCCAGATCCCCAACGACCAGATCCAGGTTGACATCAAAGCCCTATGGTAGCCCGGCGCGCAATGCGCCACCAGTTCCCCCATCGCCGGAACAGCATGCGGCCCGGACTCCAAACCCTGAAGTCCGGGCCGTCTTGGTTTCGCTGAACGTGCTTCCTGTGCCGTCCCGCCTCAAACGGGGCGCCGCGTCATGCGGCCGCCGGCATCAGGTGCGCCAACCGCACATCACCATGCGGCCGAGTACGAGGCGCCAACGCCGAACTCCCGGTCCACTCCGTTGTCCACGCTGACCGCGTCGAGCGTGATGCCCTCGTAGGGCCGGGCGCGCAGACCGAAGTTGAGTTCCTCGCTGTCATACTCAAGCAGGAAGTCGACATCCTCGGTGAGCTGAAGCGTTGTGCTGGCGAAGAAGCCGTTGATGATGTCGCCGGTCCCGCCACCCAGGTTGACGATGACGGGGATCTCGCCCTCCAAGGTCTTGCTAATGACCGCGTACCATGTCTGGTCGAGCTCGTCGCTGACGTCCCAGACACCGGCCACCAGAGCGGGGCTGTCGTCATCTTCGTCGGCCAGGAGGTACTTGGCATGGAAGACGGTCTGGTCGTCTACGGCCGCGCTTGCCGGATCGACCCAGGTCAGGCCGACCTCGAGGCGCTCGATCGGCGAGATGTTGAGTTTGGCCAGTGAATCGAAGGTGTCGTTCAGCCAGTGGTACCCGATGGCGTAGGACCGCTCCGAGATCCCGGTTGTGGGCGTCACGATGGCGCCCGTCGGGCCGAGCAAGCTCGGAGTGGTGGTCAGAGGCGCTACAGGTTCATCGAACTGGGCCAGTGTGGGCGCGGCCAAGATAGCGATGAGAGCACCGACAGCAAGCAGGACGCGAGCCATGAAAACCGTTCCTCCCTTTTGCTTTGGCGGCCACCGATCGGGAAGTCAACCGCCGCAGGCGCCACAACAGGCCTTCAGCCCTTATTGGCGCTTATTGCTACGGACTGCCTTACAGGTCGGAGTTTAGCATACCGCTGGCGTCTTGACAAGAGAACCGGATGAACTAACCGGTGACTGGACAGGGCGGACCGGCGGCGCCCTGGTGGAGACTCCGTCGACCCCGGGCCCGGCGTTTGTCCCCTTAGGCGGCTCACCAAGCGATCGCTGAGTCCCTCGAGCGCCACAACAGCCTCGACGGACCGAACGTTCGGGACACGGCACACCTGACCAAACGCGCGACGATCCCACGGGAGGAGGTACGATGCCGCTGCATCGCGAAGGCCGGTGCCCAACGAATCCCAGGCGGCAAGGAGAAGCCGATGCCGGGGAGACGTGTCATCAAGCAGGGAGAACACGTCCCACGCATTGCGGCCGAGGCGGGCTTCATCGACTTCAAGACGATCTGGGACCATGCCCAGAATGCGCGGTTGAAGGAGCTGCGCCAGAACCCCTGTGTGCTCAATCCGGGGGACATTCTGTTCGTCCCCGAGACGGAGCAGAGGCAGGAGTCGCGCGCGACGACGCACACGCACCGCTTCGTTCGCCAGAAGCAGACCATCATGCTGCGGCTGAAGGTGCAGGATCTCCTCGGTCAGCCCATCCCCCCCGGGAGCCGGTGCCGTCTGAAGGTCGAGCGCGAGCGATACTCGCTGACGCTGGGCGGGGAGGGCCTTGTGGAGCAGGAGATCCCCATCGCCGCCGAGAACGGCAGCCTCGAGGTCCACGCTCAGCAAGCGGGAGCCAATGGCGAAGTGGCCACCCGCACGCTGGCCTTCACCCTCAAGATCGGTCATCTGGACCCGGTCGAAGAGGATTCCGGAATGCGAGCGCGGCTCAACAACATGGGTTACATGGCGGGCTTCAGCCAGACGGACGAGAAGCAACTGAAATGGGCGGTCGAGGAGTTCCAGTGTGACAACGACATGGAGGTCAACGGCCAGAGCGACGATCCCGCGACCCAGGCCATGTTGAAGCAGGTCCACGGCTGTTAGTCGTTGCCGTCACGTCCCCGGATTCCGAAAGGAAGCTGAACGGTGGGCGACGAGCAGTCCCGGGACACCCCGGAAGCTGGTGCCTCCGGCGAACATCCACCGGGCGGGAGTCCGCAGTCGGGGGGAGACACCGGCCTCGACATCTCGGATGCCGGCGTCTTTGCGAAGCATCCCGCGCGGACCACCCTCCCCGTGCTGGTGGCTCCCTCCGTCGAGGACGAGTTCAACACCATTCGGCCCGATCTGATCACCGTAGCTTGTGCCCAACTGCCCGACCACCACTTCGAGTTTGACTCCTCGTTCATCACCCCCACCGCGGCGGGGGCCTTCACGCGGCTGGCGGCGCTGGTGAAGGCCCATCCGGGCTGTCCTCTCTCGGTGTTTGGGCATGCCGACCCGGTGGGTCAGGACGAGTACAACAAGAAGCTGAGCGGCCGGCGGGCTGCCGCTGTCTATGCGCTCCTGACCCGCCGAGTGGACATCTGGGAGGACATCTACAGCAACAAGGGTCAGTGGACCGACCCGGCCGCGGGCGACCGGTGGGGGACGAGAGCGAT
>CBFDAZ010000441.1:0-5277 GCA_965602825.1 uncultured bacterium | reverse complement strand
TCCCGAACTCCTCTTGCAGGTCCGGCCGGGCCTTCACCGCCTCGATGAACAGCGCCGTCGGGTACACGAACATCCCCTGGTGCACCGTGAATGTGGCCGGAATGGGAGCCTGGGTGCGAACCAGGAACCGGTCGCCCGGGCGGGTCTCGCCCTCGATCTTGAAGCTGAAAGGCACGATGGCGGCGATCTCGGCGCCCGATTCGTACGGGGCGGCCTCCGCCACGATCTCGAACGTGTCCAGGTCGCGGACTCGGTACGTGTCTGCGCTCTCCTGGAACTCGATGACGTAGGTGTCCCCGGTGGCCTGGTTGGCCTGCTTGCCGTTGTACTCTTTCTGCCTGTCTGGCGTGATGTCCGCCGTGCCCACGTTGTGCAGACGTTCGGCGAAGGCCAGAGCGGTTGAGTACGTGGGTGTCTGCCAGCTCTTGTAGCCGTCGCCATCCGGATCGCTCGCGGTGGCCATGATGTTGCCGAAGTGCTGCCCGATCTTGCCGAGCCAATACGTGTCCTCGGTGGCCTCCCACATGTTGGCGTAGCCCTGGATGATGCTGCCCTCACCCCAGCCGAGGCTCCCTGAGTCCGGGCTCGTGGAGGAGCCCAGTCCCTCGTTGCGCTCCATGTCGAAGCTCTTGTAGGCCTCGTTTAGTGCCGACGCATCAGGTTGTGCGAAGACAACCGCGGCGCTCAGGACAAGGACGATCAACGCGATGTATGCAGAACCCATGTGGTCTCACTCCTCCGACGCGGCTCAATGCTTCGTGGGCCTGGGCCGTAATGAGAGCAGGACCTGCGTCAGTGCCCTCAGTCGGGGCCGCGCCTACCCGACCAGGGACTTCCGTTGCTGGATGAACCGTCACCGCTTCGGAGTAGCCCTTCGTTGCTCGGCGTGGAAGGGCCTTCGCATCTCGGCGGCACGGGCCGGAAGGCGTCGAGCAGCGGCGTCGTGGTGTGGGGGCTGCGTCGAGTGGCATCGGCATCGATGCAGGAGGCGCCGAGGGTGCCGGGAAGTACTCCCTGGCGTGCGTGGTGAGCGCCCAGGAGTGATGCCTTCTGTGCGTCCCAGAGAGATGTCGCGTGACGATGCACCCGAAGCACGTCCATACGGTGATGAAGCTCGCATTCGCGCTGCATGCGTTGAGCTTGCCCCACTTGGCCGGGTCTGATGAGTTCCCTTCTGTCGAGCACGGACGCTACGTCGCGAGGGTGGCCGACGCGGGGGAGTTCGTTCCGGTGGAGCCGGCGCTCACGCTGAAAGAGGGCGGACTCCGCCTGGTGGTCGGCCGTGCCGGTCGGCTTCAGATCGACACCGGAGCCGGCTCCTATGCGATCGACAGTTGCTTCTCCTACCCCGGCACAGCGGGCGAAGCGGGCCCCACGATCGGTTGGAACGGGCTGCCGCGCGGCTTCAGCCAGGACAACTACCCGGATGTGGCTTCCCAACTGGGGTCTGAAGAGGCCTGGGCCCCGCGCCTGAGCCGAGGCTCGACCGACACCCTCACCGTGGAGGCCGAGGGGAGCTGCTACCGTCTGCTGCGCACGGTGAAGGTCAGAAGCGGGCGAATCGACGTCACCGACCAGTTCGCCAATCTTCGCGACATCCCGACGGCTGTTGTGCCGCGCTACAGGATCACCTCCCGGGGCGACTACCTGTCGCGCTTCTCGCCCAATCTTGAGGTCGCGGCAAACCCCATCGTCTTTCTCCGGGGGCCTCACGGCGGACTGGGCATCGTGATGCAGGGCAATCTGTCCCGGCTGCGCATGAGGCCGTGGATCCCGGGATCGGGTAACCGCGCCGGCTTCCAGATCAACCGGGTAGTCCTTGACACGGGCAAGATCCACGCCTTCTCCTGGTCGGCCTACGTCCTTCCGCCAGGGGAGGGCTACTTCGCCTTCATCAACCGCGTCCGCGAGGACTGGAACGCCAACTTCACCATCGAGGGGCCCTTCTGCTTCGGCTACCTCAAGCCTGAAGGGGACGACATCAAGTTCTACCTGCTGTACGGGCGCAAGGAGTTCTACCTGAACGCCGTCATGGAGGATCCTCGAGAGCTCCGCGAGTACCTGCGGTGGCGGGGTAGCCACATCATCGCCCTGGCGCCCTGGCCCGACCACGAGCCCGGCGCTCTGGACCATGTCGTGAGTTGGGACGAGTACAGGGCGCTGATGGCCAAGGCGCTGCCGGCTCTGCGGAAGGCCGGCCCCGACGTGCGCTTCATCGGGTGCATCGAGACAGACTGGGTCGCCATCGACCCTACCACCATACCGGGCGGCGAGCAGATTCCGCTGCCCCAACAGGATCTGACGTCGGGGCCTTCAGTGATCAAGACCCTCACGCTAGAGCAAAGCCAGATCATCGAGGCTTCCCGGCCCAACTGGCGCGACAGCCGGGTGAAAGACCCGCAGGGCTGCCTCAGGATCTACCACTACTATCGGGGCGGCGCGCCGATCAACACGCCGCCCCTGAACGTGTACCCCCAGGTCGGCAACGCGCGCTATGAGTACATGTTGAAGCAACTCAGACTCGTGCTTGACGAGGTGGGGCTGGACGGCGTGTACTACGATGAGTTCCCCATGAGCCAGCTCGGCAGCGTCCGCACCTACGGTGGCGAGTGGGACGGGGTCAGTGCCGATGTCAGCTTCGATACGGGCGAGATCTTTGGCAAGTACAAGGACTGCAGCCTGGCGGGGATCCAGGCGCGGCTCAACCTGATCGACTACCCGCTCTCTCGCGGGAAGATCGCTATTGCCAATCGCTACTCGACGAGCCACGAGGAGCAATCGCTTCCCATCAACCGCTTCACCGAGACGAACTCAGTCTTCGCCAATCTGACCTGGGAAGATGGCGTGAAGCCTCCCGCGCTCAACTACTGCTTCTTCAGCCACCTCAACAGCCCCATCGGGCTCGGCGCCGTCAACGCGCCCGACGGCGTGTCTCCCGAGCAGTGGCTGATGCGGGTGCTCATCGCCTATCTGCGCCACGGCATGGTCTTCTACCACTACGGACCTGTCGAGCCACCGATGACCGAGGACAACCGCGACGTGTTTGGTGTGCTGAAGCATATGTTTCCCATCACCCCGACGGAGTTGGGCGAGGGCTTCATCGTCGCCCGTGAGCGCATCCTGACCGCCGTCTCCCTCGACCGCTCGTGGCAGAAGCGCGCCAGACCGACGGTTCTTCTGTTCGACATCAACGGGCGCGCGGTGGACCCGACCGGGCGCTGCGAGATCAGACGAGACGGCGGCCGCTGGCGGGTGGATCTGGAGCTCAGGGACTGGAGCGAGATCGCCATTGTCGAGTAGGGACGCCAGCTGGGAAGGTAGCGGCGCCTTCGCCCGGGTCGCGCGCGAAGTGCACGTGAAACACTCCCGCGAGCGCGGCGCGGCGTGCGTGCGGGCACGCTACGTGGGCAAGGGCCTCGCCAGGGAGGAGATGCTCAGTTACGAGGGCGCCAGCGACTGGTGCGAGGGCCATCGCGTTCGCAGGTCGGAGGACAACGGGAAGACCTGGTCCGGCTGGGAGGTTCTGCACGAGGAGTGGCCGAGCCGGGATGGGTTCTCCAAGGAGGAGATGCCCTTCGCCTGGTGCCATGATCCCGTCAGTGACAGGGCGCTGCAGTTCACCTTCCAGCGCCTGCTTGTCGGCCCGGGCGCCGAGGCGATCCAAACGCTCTTCCAGACCGGCGAACAGACCATCTTCGACCACAACTTCTGGTCAGTCTCCGAAGACGACGGTCGGACCTTCGGCGAGCCGCACCAGCTCCGCTACGAGCCGGGCCCGGCTTTCGACCCCGGCAACTGGGCGGCGCCAGACTATCTGCGGACCAACGAGATGTACGGGGCGTATAGTGCCATCACCACCCGGGAGGGCACCATCGTCTACCCGTCTGCCGGCGTACCGATGGACATCGCCGACAGCCGCGACACGGAGACCGTGGGCGGTGTCCTGTGCTTCATCGGGACGTGGGACCCAAGGGAGGGAAGCTACTCCTGGGAGATCTCTCAGCCCATCAGCGTTCCCCACCGGGTCTCCGGGCGCGGCCTGATGGAGCCGAGTATTGCCCAACTCGGCGACGGTCGTCTGCTCCTGGTTATGAGGGGCTCGAACGTCGTGTTCCCCCCGAAGTGGGAAGGCACCGTGGAGAATGGCGGGCACGCGTGGACAAGCCTGTCAGAAGACGGCGGCCGCGCCTGGAGCCCGGTTGCCGACCTGCGGTACGACACGGGAGACTCCTTCTACTCCCCGTCGGCCTTCTCGGTGCTCCTACGCCACACCGGTACGGGCAAGCTCGTGTGGCTCGGGAACATCATCCCGGAGCCCGCGAAAGGCAACCTGCCGCGTTACCCGCTGTACATCGGCGAGATGGACGAGACCATCCCCGCCCTGAAGAGGGATACACTCACGGTGATCGACGACCGCGACATCCGGAGGGATTCTGAGGAGGTGCAGTTCTCGAACTTCCACGCCTTTGAGGATCGGGAAAGCGGCGAGATCGAGCTGTACATGACCCGCTACGGCGAAAGGACATCGCACTGGCTGCACGCGGACGCGTACAAGTACACAATCACGATGCGATAGCAGGCGAGACACCCTCGGGCAAGCTGGACACCAGAACGGCGGACGGATATCCCAGCGGGCCCAGCGCTAGCCAAGCCCAAGTCGGGCCTCCGCCTGGAGGCGCAAGTCAACTTGCGTGCCAGTTCGAGCGTTCTACCAAGGTGAGACCGAGTGTGATGGGCAAGCTGTCCGCGGCTGGACCGGACCACACTATTTCTCGGAGGCGCGACCATGGCGGTGCGCGCGGCGATGGCGGGGCTCGTTCTGTTGCTGGTGAGTGTTGGCGCCTTTGCTGCCGAAGGCGAGACGCCGGAGCCAACGGCACGCATCGTGCCACTCAAGTTCGCCTCCGCCGAGCGCCTGGCGGAGGCCTTTGGCCGGGCACGGGAAGCCGAGAAGGTCGATCTTGCCGCGGAGCGCAGGCAGTTCATCGGGCGTGCAGCGGAAGACGCCATGCGCGGGGTGCGGCCGTTTCCGGAGATGGTCGATCCGGGCCTCTACCCGTTCCCTGAACGGAGCTACGCTGAGGTCAAGATAGCCCAGACCGGCCCACCGGGAGGTGGGGGAGCCCTGGCATCCCTCCTGCCCGAGGGGCTTTCCGAACCCCCGACGGCCGTCCCCCAACAGAACGCCCTTCTCGTTCGTGGAACCCCGAGGGCCATCGACGAGTTCGTAGAGGTCCTCGCGCTGGTTGACAAGCCGGCCAAGCAAGTGAATGTCGA
>CBFDAZ010000440.1:0-5280 GCA_965602825.1 uncultured bacterium | reverse complement strand
CAGTCTCGATTGCGCCCACCTGGAGGTTCGCCATCGCAGCCCCAACTCCTCTAGGCCATACCGTTACGATTAAGTGACAATTTTTCCGATATGCGACTTCGACAAACAACATTCATGGCGCCCGGTCCTGTAGGGGCACGATTCATCGTGCCCGATGACGTAAGGCCGATCCATCGCGACCACGCTCAACTCTGTGTGTGACTGCTTGCCATGCCGTACGCTGTCGCGCCCATCGTGTTGCTCTGCATCGCCTCTCGGGCCGCCGGCCGGTGTCCTCCGGTGCCTTCCCCGGCACTTGACGAGTACCCTTGCCTCGGAGCCCGGAGCAGCGCAGGGGCTCCCTGTCGCCCTGGCGAAGGACCTTCGCCGCAATGCCCGCTCACGCGAAGACGGAGCGGGGCCTGTACACGCCCGACAAGATCGCCATCATGCGCGCGAACCTCGCCCGGTACGACTGGGCGAAGAAGACCCGCGATGCCGCGGTGCAGAAGGGCAACCGTATTGTCGAGACGCCCGATGATGAGTTGGCGGCCTGGGTGCACGAGACCGGCTGCCCAAACTGAGGCCCGGCTGTGCGCAAGTTCAGCAAGTACTCGTGGATCATCACGTCCGAGAAACCGTGAAAGGTCGAGCACCCCAACTGCCACAACGTGTATCCGAGCAACGACTTCCAGGCCTTCCTCGACTCCGACTTTCGGGACCGGTCAGTCCTGACCGGGGATCACGCCCACGACGGCTACGGCTGGAAGTCCCCCGACCGCGAGCCGAAGTACCGGTTCGTCGCCTGGTACAACAAGTGGATGATCTCGCGTCGGCTTCTGCCCGGCATCACCGACCTCTCCGAGGCGTACCTCTACACCGACGATCCCCGCTACGCCAGCAAGTGCGCGGTGCTGCTTCGGCAGCTCGCCAGGTACTATCCCGACTACGATTGCGTGAACCAGTCGCGCTACGGCATCGAGAGCGACCGCACGCACTATCGGAAGCTCCAGTACTACACGTGGGAGTGCTTAGCGGTGGACGTGTGCGCGCGGGCCTACGACGCAGTCTTCCCCGCGTTGCTCGAGCCCGTCGCGGAGCTCGAGGCATTCACCGGCGACAGCCTCGACGAGATCCGGCGGCTGATCGAGGAGCAATTCCTTCGGGCGATGGCCTGAGAGATCGTTGACGAGACCCACGTTATCGGCGGCAACTACGGCATGCACCAGAAGGGCCTGCTCGAGATCGCGGCCGCCCTGAAGGACACTCGGGGAGACCCGACCTCCGAGGAGATGATCGACTGGATCCTGCATAACGAGGAGTACAAGCTCTACATCTACATGCCGGTCAGGCTTGTGCCTTGCGAACGCCATCCAGGGCCCCGGCTGCCTCCCTCTCGGTGAGACGGGACAGGATGACTTGCCTCTTGACCGCTCGCATGACGGAGGGCTCGGCACGATGCCGCGACAAGGCGCCACGTACACTGCGCATGGAAGGAGGTTCTCCCGCAGCACACCGAGAACCAGCCAACGCGCGCCCGGCCCAAGCCCGTAGCTCCCGTCGCCTCCGTTGGCGCCCAGGGGTTAGCCCTTTTTCTGGGAGGACAACTCCGAATGCAGGCGGCCACAGTGTTGACAACGGCAGCGGCGATAGCCCTGGCGGCATCGTGTAATGCTGACGGCTGGGTGCATCCGGCCGGGCTCATCGACGTCTCGACGCTTGACGAGGTGCGGCGGAAGCGAGACACGCTTGAATGGGCGCGGGACGTGCTGTCGGGCCTCGACCGAGGGGTCCAGCCGTGGCTCGAGCAGAGCCCGGATCGGCTCGCCGAGCTGATGCCCGACCGGAGAATGCAGGTCTACTGGCTCCTGATGTGCCCCAACTGCAAGGAACGGCTTCGCTTCGACCCCTTCAACGATACCGACGCCCTGTGTGCGCACTGCGATCGACGCATCAGTCTCGATCGACCATCGCCGGCCGCGCCGCCGGACAGCTCCTATGCAGGGACGCTCTACGAGGGTTGGGGATGCTACTACCTGTTGCACCTCGCGCACACGGCGGAGCACCTGGCGCTTCTGCATGCGCTCGGCGCGGAGCGGCCCTATGCGGAACGGGCAGCGCACATACTGAGGCTCTATGCCGGCCGCACCAAGGCTCTGCCGGTGGCGGGCGGCGGCTCGTTCCGCAAGATCTGGACCTATGCCTATGAGGGCGACTGCTCCATCCTATTGTCGCTCGTGACGGCCTACGAGCTCATCCGGGACGTTCCGGGCCTTCTCAGCGAAAGCGACCACCGACGGGTGCGGATGGACCTGCTGAAGCACTGGTGTGACTCCGTGTTTCGCATCGAGGAAGACCACAGCCAGCGGCACAACAACACGTACCGCTACCTGATGCTGGTCGCCCTCATCGGTTGCGCCATCGAGGACGCGGACTACGTCGACTGGGCCTTCGGGCAGCGGGCGTACTCCCTCGAGCGCCGGCCGGAGCACCACAGCCTTGCGTGGCTGGGTGAGCACAACTACCTGGACGACGGCGCCTTCTGGGGTCTCTGCAGCGCCTACCACCTGTATGCCCTCGGTCCGCACTGCCAGGCGGTGATGCTCGGCCAGAAGCTCTCGAGGCAGATGCCCGACCTCTTCCCACCGGAGCTCTATGACGAGATGCACCCGGGACACGCCCGGGGCCGGGCCCTTCGGCGCGCGATCGAGTGGTTCACCGCACAGTCGCTGCCCGACCTGACGATGGCGCCGTTCGGCGATATGGGCGGGCGCGTGAGTCTCGCAACGTATCCCCTGACGGCGGAGATCGGCTACGGGTATCTGAGCGTCGACGAGGTGGGCAGCTACCACTCGCTCAGGGAGGGCAGTCGCGGGCTTACCGGATTGCTGTATGGGGCCGATGCAATCGAGGAACGCCCACGGGTGTATCGGAGCGCCAATCTGTCGAGTGGTTACGTCGCGCTCAAGCGCGAACACAAAGGCAACCGGCTCTACGCCGGACTGAACGCGCTCCAGCCCGGCAGCGGGCACAGCCACGCAGACCGCTTGAATCTGATCACCTACTCGCGGGACCGGCTGCTGGCAGGCGAGAAGCGGACACGGTACGACGATCCGGACCAGCGCGTCTACAGCGGGGCGTCTTACGGCCACAACACGGTGACCGTTGACGAGACATCACAGCCCCACGGGGACAAGCTGACGGGTGCTCGCGTCCCCCGGATCGAGACGTTCGTCGACTTGCCGGGCTTCTCGGCCGCGGAGGCGTGGGGCGACAAGGTCTACGAGCAGACGAGCATCTACCGCCGTGCGCTCATGCAGTTCGACGAGTACCTCGTGGACATCTTCCGCGTCCAGGGCGGGGCCGTCCATGACTGGTTCTTCCACGGGATCGGGGAGGCCCCTGATGTGAGTGTCCCGCTCGAGGGGCGCGAAGGGTTCGAGCCGGCCGCGTATGTCGTGCGAGGGGATCGAGCATACCGGTCCGGGACAACCGACGAGAGCTTCTCGGTGACGTGGCGGATCCCGGCGGAGGAGGGTGCGGAGATCCCGGGCCGCACTCGGGACGTCCACTCGAGGGTGACGCTGGCCGCAGTGCACAACCAGACCGCCCATGTGCTGCAGACGTACCCCAACCCAGCGCCTCACAGCCTGATGGTACGGCGCGGCGGCGGAAGCTCCTGCTTCATCGCGGTCCACGAGGCGTACCATGACGAACCCTTCGTCGCCGATGTCCGGCCGATCGCGTGTGAGGGCGGCAGTGCCGTTGAGGTGCGCCATGCGGACGGCGGGAGGCGCGCGATCAAGTATGGTCCCGGGGAGGGCGAGGGTGGATTAGTCTCTGATGGAGCCTGCGGATTCGTGGAACTAGACACGGAAGGCAACGTGGTGGCGCTGGGCCTACTGCGAGGCAAGCTGCTGTCCTGGGATGGACTGCGGCTCGAGACCGATGGGGAGGCCTGTCTCTCGACGATGTGGCGTGACGGAGCGTGGGAGATCGTATCGGTGCCTGCTGTCGCGTACCACACGGTCGAGGGTGAGCCGGTGTATGCTGCAGGGGAAGACGTGCGAGTGCGGCTAACGCTGGGGGCGGAGAGGTCGCCAACAGGCGGGGCGGCCGAACTGGAGGGCACTGCGCCGGGTCAGACGCAAGAGGGCCCGAGGGCTCGTGTGTTACGTTGAGTCCGGCCGCACGGCAGCGACAATGGCTGTCTCCGCGGAAACGCGCATCCAGCCTGGAATCCGGGGTTTCGGAGGGCGCGGGTGGCTAGCGCAAACAGCACGAACGTGCCCACCAGCGGAACGTGGTGGCTGGCCATGTAGCTGCCCGGCACGAAGTAGTCGTCGTAGGGGGTAACCAGAACCAGCAGCGTCAGCAGCATAAGTCCGAGCAGCACCGCCCGGAGCACATTGGGTCTGGGGTCCACGGCCCCAGCGGCGTGCGGGGCGGAGCCTCGGAGCTCTGCCGCCGACCGTCTTTCAGCCATCGTACTCGAACACCACGTCAACCATCCGCGCACCATCGTCCGACAGGCCCCGCCACTCCTCGAGCAAGCTGTTCGCGAAGGGCACATTCACGAAGCGCCGCCAGAACTCGACGGTCGAGACGTGCATGCGCGCCACAGGCTCCACGTCCGGCATCGGCTGCCGAATGCGCCACAGCGCCTCCTCGACGAATCGGTACCGGGTCACATCGAGCCCCATCTCCGCGCCGATGCGCCCGCCGTCCCACTCCACGAACCATCCGCCCCGGTCATAGGTCGCCGCGATTTGCCTGCGCCCGTTGGCCTCCCGAGCGGCGAAGAGCGCCGGGTCGTCTTCGGGCTCGGCCAGGTTCGGCATCACTGCCGTGCCCCACAGCTTCCCCGGGAGCGACCCCCGCAGCACATCCGCCGAGAACCGATGGTCGTACACGGCCGGCCACGGGCCCTCCTGACGCTCGTCCATGCCGTCGTCGGCGATGACCACGTCGATGTCCTCACACAGATCGGCGAAGCCCACCGTCCCCCTCGCCGGAGCGATGAAATCGAACACACACCCGAACTGCGCCCCCGCCTTCAGCCCATGCCCATGCACTACGTCCGCGACTTCGCTCAGATGTCGCTTCAGCGCGAAATGCCTGTAGCGCTGCCAGTCAAGGTAGCGCTGGTCCGTAATGTCCGTGTCCGGGTCGTCCTGCCTGAACCGGATGAGGGGGAAGCCAGCCTCCACATTCTGCTCCGGCACGTCCTCCCAAACCAAGGCCGGCGGACGCACCTCCGCGAAGTCGGCGAGCTGCGTTCCCCACACGTCATTCAGCTCG
>CBFDAZ010000439.1:0-5281 GCA_965602825.1 uncultured bacterium | reverse complement strand
GGAAACCGGCTCTTTTTCAAAAGAGCGGGTTGCCCGCGACGTCCGTCGTGAATAGGCCGGGCTAACCCTCCACCGGCGCCTCAATCCAG
The DNA here is from genome assembly GCA_965602825.1 of uncultured bacterium. GTDB lineage: Bacteria > Armatimonadota > Zipacnadia > Zipacnadales > VGFC01 > CBFDAZ01. The sequence continues at coordinate 5,192 of CBFDAZ010000439.1, read as the reverse complement.
AACACGTCCCCCACCTTCTCCTTCACAAAGGCGTACGTGGGCTCGGTGTAGCCGCCCGATCCTGAGTCGCGGGCGATGAAATGCCCGCCTCCCGCATGACTCGGATCGTCGATGTATCCGACCAGCAGAATACTGTGGTGGGATCCCGCGGCTGCGGGCCAACCCGCACCGAGCACCGCCTTGATCTGCGCCACATGCTCGTCAGTCAGCCCTGCCTCCTTCTTCCACGGGTTGATCCAGTGCACCACGAATCCCCGCTCGCGGATTTCGCGGGCGGTCTGCAGGGCCTCCTCTCCGGGCTGGAGCTTCGGATCGAATCCCGCTCGGTACGGAAGCTGCTCCTCCCGGCAGACCCCATAGGCGTCAAACCCCTTCAGGATGTCGTGGAAGAATCCGCCGTCCCTGTCTCGCTCGATCGCCTTGTTCGAGGCCCAGTTGAGGTACTCGACGCTCAGGTGCATGCCTTGATCCAGCTTCCTGGCAAGCGCATACTCCAGGGCGCCGGTAACCACGAACACGGAGCACGTACCCCGCCTCCCCTGGCGCCGGGGCTGGATGCCCCACTTCGCCAGCCTCGGCCGCAAGTCCACGCGCCGGTATGGCCGCTGCAGATCGGACTCGATCGCCTCCCAGTCCCACACGCTCACCGTCCCATCCTCGCCGCCGCTGGCCAGCCATCGGCCGTCGGGCGAGAACGCGAGACACCAGCCGCCACCGATCAGCGATCGCCGAAGCTCTGTTGTCTCCGCGTCCCACAGCCGCACTCGTCCATCGCCGCTCGCCGTCAGCAGCCAGCCTCCGCCCGGTGAGAACGCTATGTCATAGACGCTCCTGGGGTGCCCCATCTGCGATACGTGCAGCCCGCCTGTCTCGACGTCCCAGAGCCGTGCGCAGCGGTCACCATTCCCGCTCGCCAGCAGCGTCCCGTCAGTCGAGAACGCCAGGCAGTTCACCGCGCTGTCGTGGCCGGTCAGCGAGCGAAGCATCCGCCCGCTCAGCCCGTCCCACAGCTTCAGCGTCTTCCCTCGGCTCCCGGTGGCCAGGAGACGGCCGTCGGGAGACAGGGCGAGCGCCCAGGCCGATCCCTCATGGCCCGCCAGCGCTCCGGCCAGCCTCCCTGTCCCCAGATCCCAGATCCTGCTCGCCGTGTCACCACTCCCCGTCGCCAGTGTCGAGCCGTCCGCCGCAAACGCCAGCGAGAACACGTGCCCGGTGTCCGGCAGCGTCAACATGAACCCGCCGGTCACCGGGTCCCACAGCCGAACCGTGCGATCAAAGCCCCCGCTCGCGAGGCGCCGACCATCCGGCGAGAAGGCGACGGACCTCACCAGCGCGCTATGCCCGGTCAGCGTATGTCTCAGCGTTCTCGTCCCGAAGTCCCACAGCCTAACCGTCTTGTCCTCACTCGCTGTCGCGAGGGTGCCGCCGTCCGGTGAGAAGGCCACCGACCACACCTTCGCAGCATGGGCCCTGATCGCTTTCGGTTGCACCCGCGCTGGCTGCGCGCTGACGGCCGACACGAGTAGTCCACTCACAGCTATCCCTAAGAGAGCACTCGCGCGTGGGAGCATCCTGGCGGGTGTCCTTCCGTGCATCGGGTTCGGCGTCCAGGTTTCGCCTATCGGGGGGATACGTCCTGTTGGCTCAGCCCGGGCCCAATCCTTGGGCGGTTCGAGCCCTGCAGCCGTGGTCGCCACGGTTCGCAGCAAGGGTGCGGAAGCGGCAAGGGCGCGATTGACCGGGGCGACGATCGAGACCTCGATGGCAAGCGTCAGGAAGGCCCCCAGCCCTCGCTCTGGCATGACCTCTTTGGCCGCATAAGACCCACCAACGTCGCCCCCTGCCCGCGGCCGGCAACGGGCGCCGTCTCCGCCCGACTCAACTTCCGCCGCCACTCCGTCCCCCTGCCCTGGCACTCTCGGTCGCTACCGCGCAGCGCCCGACCTGGACATCCGAGGTGATCCCCCTTGCCTCTCGCTATCGGCGACCAGCTCTGGTTCGACGGCGCGCTTGGCGAAGTCGTCGCCATGACAGCGACCACCGACGAAAATGGCCGCGGCAGCATCGCCCACGACGGCCGCATGTTCCATTTCCGCGTCTTGAAGGCGCTGCCTGCTGGTGAGACGGAGTTCCCCTGGGTCGCCACCGACGATGCGTACTGGCGCATGGGTCTCGTCAAGCACCCCGAGGCGGACCTCTACTGCCTGGTGTCCGACGATCCACCGGCTCCCGGCTGGGGCCGCTGGATCGAGCAGCAGACCTGGAAAGAAGCCGCCGACTTCGCTGGCGAGGGCTCGGTCGTCTTCATCCTCGGCTGGCGCCCGGGCATCATCACGATCAAGAAGGGCGGGGTGGTGCAGTCGGACGTATATGCTGACTTCGTCCTGCTCTACGACACCGACCTTGACGGTGAATGCGAGGCCTGGTGGCAGCCCGTCTACCCATATGCCGACGGCAAGGGCTCGTTCAGGACGGATGCCGCTGGTCACCTGTGGGATGTCCGCACTGGCTCACCGCAACACATCATCGTCTCTCGCGGCTTCGCCGCCCTCGGCCATCGCCCAAGTGACACCTGGCCCTCCATGCCCGAGGCAGAGAGGGTGCTTGAATCCCTCTATGTACGATACCTCCAGGAGCGGGCGGAGATCAGCGAGGGAAGCGATACGGAGCTGGATATTGCAGCAGTCAGCATCGCGCTCTCCGGCCCTCCCGGCGCGAACTTTGATGTCTTCTACGACGAGGGCTTCTACTGCGATGGCGGGACACTGGATGGCAGCGGTGAGGCGACCGTCACCGGACTGCCACCGGGCAAGTATGCGGTGTCGCTCCACCATGCTTCCGATAGCACCAAGGGATTGCGCCGCCAATCAGTGACCTGCAGCGAGTCGGGCGGAACCTACGAGTTGGCCTTCGGCGGCACCTGGTCTTCCTTCGCCTTGGCAACCACGTGTGGCGGCTACATCTACGAAGGCGGAGCCACGGGGGCTGCCAATATCACCGTTTGGGGCCGACGTCTGAACGAGGGCCCGCCGTTGCGTTACACATGGGAGCCGACAGCGACCACCGACTCGGACGGCTACTTCGAGTTCGATACCGCTGGCCTCGGTTGGGTGCCGAGCGAGCTGGCGGTAGACTGCGAGCAGGGGGCCTGGTGGTATGATGGGGGGATCGGCCAACGCTGGCTCGACCCGTGCCTCGGGGGGCGCATTTCGGGAGCACTGACCTTGGAGGATAAGGTGATTGTGCCTCCGGGCTTCGAGTATCCCACTCTGGTGCCGTGGGGAGCCCATGGCGCCCACAAGAACATGCCGAGTCCGGAGCGGCTCGGGTATGCCGTCTCAAGCCTCGACGGCTCAAAACACTACTTCTCGCCGAACGGACACGGAGGGACCCGCACCGATCGACTGCCGGCCTGGCAGTACCGGACTCGGTTCGCGCCTGAGACCAGCGATGACCGGATCACATACGGTCTCCATGCGGCCGATGGAACGGAACTCGGCTGCGAAGTCGTTCTGGGGGCGGGCACAACCCCGCCTTGGATCCAGGAGACATCGCAGACCTGGGCCAATTCATCGCATTGTGGACAGGTTCCAGCAGGTCAGACAGGCGGCAAGATCCACGGCGCAGCCGTCGAAGCCGATCCCCCGACCAGGATCACCTCGGCTCTTGTCGAGCCCTGGCGGCTCGGGCTTGAGTTCGGCAAGGTGACCGGCCCGCTTGAGGTGCGAATCAACAGCGACTCCATCCCCAAGAATCACGTGGTCGCGCTGACGTTCACTGCCTTCAAGTGCCCCTACTGCGCCAGCGCCATCTGGAACGAGCCGAGCAATGGCAGCTTCACCCGCTGGTGCTGCACGGCCTGCGGTGCCATCGCGGAGGCCGGGTTCACTACCAGGACTGTCGCGGCGCTCAAAGACTGGTGGACCCGGATCGTCAAGACCACGACCGGCGGCCTGGCCATCGATCGAAAGATCGCGGGACATCCCAGGCCCGAGGAGTACGGCGAGAACGACAACTACATCCAGATGATCGGCGGACTGACGCGCTGGGTTGCGAAGCACATCACGCTCGGCACCCTGCAGGGCGGCGCGTTCGCCGACGGAGAATCCATCGCCGACGCGGAGGCGCGCCTGGGCCGCACGGTCGGGCCGCTCATGTTGAAGCTCGAACTGCAGGACGACTACCACGGAGGCGGCAAGATTGTCCGGGTCACCCCAACGCACGCCACCGAGGGCAGCAAGGTCCTCACCACCATCATCCCTCCGGGGTCGGTCGCAGGCGACGTCTTCCCTCTCGACTGGAGCCCACACCACGACTACCCTCGGGGCTACTATACCGACGTAACCGCGGCCACCGACGAGGGCGACGGCTACTTGCACGTGACTATCGTCAACGACGGCCCCGCCTGGCACAGCGGTGATGGTGCCGAGGTCACTCATCAGGCGAGCACTCCCTGGGCTTGTGACGTGTTTCTTGGTAGCCGAGACCCGGCGATGACCGAAGACTTCGGTGGCATTCTGCACCTCACATACTGTCGAGACGGGCGGGTGATGCACAGGACCTCCGAGGACACCGGGAGCACCTGGAGTGCCCTCATCGACGTGACCCAGCGCGCGGGATGGAGCAAGGCGTGCAGCAATCCCTCGCCCGTGATCATGCCGTGGGGCGAAGAGAAGATCATGGCCACCAGCGGCGGGCGGAGCGTGATGTTCAGCAGCTTGATAGGTGGAGACACCTGGACCGCAACGGCCTAAGCCAGACCACGAAGACACAAAGGTCACCGAGAACGGCGAAAGCCAGTGTAAGGCTCGACGGCACGGTGGGCCGTTTACGAGAGGCTCATCAGGCGTTCCGCCAGGAACCCCCAAGGGAACACCGCAGGCATTAGCGGGCTTCAGCCCAGATCCGGCAGATCGCGGGCAACAGCAAAGCCGAGTTACAGAGACAGAGAGAACAGAGTCAGACTGGGGCGACACCGACCGGCACCGCAGTCGTCAGCTTGCCACTTGGCACTCGGAACCGCCGTTCCCCGCTCCCCAGCAGGCCCTCCCTGGCCCCGTGTCGAATCCCCTTTGGCGTGTTGCACGATAGACTCGCCGGACGGGAGGTAGCCCCACCATGAGCGCCGAGCCTGGCCCGCATCGTCCCACTGGCTGTCCGCTTCACCGTCGTGACTTCCTGAAGGCGCTGCC
>CBFDAZ010000438.1:0-5293 GCA_965602825.1 uncultured bacterium | reverse complement strand
GGCTGTAGGTCGGCTTCCAGGCGTGCGGGAAGTAGCCGATGCCGGTGGCGCCGTTTATGATCGCCATCCAGACCTCGGCACGAATCTCCTCCGGCGTCGGCGGGCGCATGTCCTCCCGGACCCACTGGCTGCCGTTCGTGACCTCCAGGATCGCCCACACCGGCTTCCCCTCGCCCGCCAGCTCCCGTAGGGCCGCCGTCACCTGCGCGATCTCGTGGATGCGGTCCGGCCGGCCCCAGCCGTAGATCGGGTAGTGATCGAAGCCGACGATGTCGGTGGCCTCGCAGAAGTCCCGGTAAGTTTCGAGCGGAATCTGCCGGTACGGCTCGAAGAAGCGGGACGTCAGGTTGAGGTAGATGGGTCGATTGGGGTCGGCTGCTCTCTGGGCCTGGTACTGCCTGCCGATGTCCTCCGGGGATGTGCGGGGGACGACCTGGAACGGTGTCTGGGGCTCCTCCTGCGAAGTGGTGAGCATGAACAGGTCCACACCGAACAGGATGTCCTCCCCCACCTCGTCCGCCTTACCCAGCGTGCGCCCGTCCTGCACCGCGATCTCAAGCACATGCTGCCCTGCGTCGAGGTCTGCCTTGCCGTATCGGTGCCAGCCGACGGTCTGGTTCGTGCCGATCCTGCGGCCTTCGATCGTGCGGACGTCGCGCGCAGAGATCTGCCACTCGCCACCGTCAAAGCGCCACTGCGTCGGCGAGGCCCATGTCTTCATCGAGCCCCGGTCCCAGAGCACGTAGGTTCCCGCCTCCGGTATCGTTACACCATATCTTGCCGTGAACGGTTCGGCGGGAGGCGCATCCTGCGTGACGTTCAGCCAGCGCCCGCCGCTGAGTTGCGCGTGCTCCTGCACCAGCCAGCTCCGCTCGGGGAAGGTGCTCTCGGCAGGCTGCTCGGCTTCGATGAGGACCATTGCCCCGTCCATCTCGGGCGGCTGGAAAGGCGTCTGCCCGGGAAGATCGGGCTCGTCGCCGAACATCCAGGTGAGCAGCGCCGGGTGATCCTTGAGGTGCGCGTGTTCATCTCTGAAGTGGATCACGCCGTACATTCCCCGCTCGACGAGGGCATCCAGGAAGGCCTCAGCCGTATCCTCGCGGTTCGCCCCCTCGGCCATCAAAGCGTTCATGCCAAGGTCCTGGTGGAAGTCGATCAGTTTCGTTGGCTGCAGCCAGACAAAGAGGGGGAAGAAGGGCTTGCCATCCACCAACAAGGCGCGGTTAGGAGCGATCTTCACTTCGGCGGCTTTCACTGTATGGGCCAGGAACGGAAAGACCGGCAGCAAAGCCAGCACCGCATGTTGAGGTCTCATCTCACTCTCCTGGTCATCCAGGTCGCCCGGGGTCGACCCCGGCCTTCGGCTGCCGGGCCGCCGGCTCCTCCCCGATTGGTACCTGCGCCACCAGCGCAGGAGGCCTCACTCACCCTCACACGGCTCCATGTGGATCGTCACGCTGCAGTTGGGGAGGTGGTCCTCGATGTCGTGCTCGACTTTTTCGGCGATGTCGTGGGCTCTACGGAGGTTCAGGTCGGGGTCCATCAGCAGGTGGACATCCATGAACCGGCGCGAGCCCGACTTGCGGGTGCGCAGGCGATGGAACCCGCAGACATCGGGGCCAAGGCTGTCCAGGTAGTCGCGAATCCACTGCTCTTCTTCGTCCGGCAGGCTCCAGTCGAGCAGATCGCGTGCTGACTGCTTCGTCAGGTCGTAAGCGGCGTGGAGGATCAGGACGGCGACGATGAGGGCGGCGACCGAGTCCAGCCAGTGGAAGTGCCTGCCCGGCAGCAGCTCCTCGCCGAACCACATCAGGCCCAGGCCGAGCATCACCCCGGCCGACGTCCAGACGTCCGTCCGCAGGTGCCAGGCATCCGCCAGCAAGGCCACCGAATCGCCCTCACGCGCCACATTGAACAGGTTCTGCGAGACGATGATGTTCAGCACCGTCGATACAAGCATCACGGCGACGCCCCAGGCCACCTGTTCGATGGGGCGCGGCTCGACCAGCCTCTGGATCGCCTCGTAGATGATCCAGCCGGCCGCCACGAAGATCAGCAGGGCCTCGATGGTGCCGGAGACGTTCTCGACCTTGCCGTGACCGTACGGATGGGTGCTGTCGGCGGGCTCGCCGGCCTTCTTGACCGCGAAGAGGGCGATGCCCGCGGCCACCAGGTCCACGCCGGAGTGAATCGCCTCGGAGATGACCGCGACCGACCCGATGAGGAGGCCGACCACCAGCTTCAGGACGACCAGCGTGCTGTTTGATATGACCGAGAGGGCAGCCGCCCTCGTCTTGCGCTGTTGGATGTCCATTGCGGTGTTCCTGCGATTCAGTGGGGTCCAGCTCTACGCCCGACACGCGGCCGGAAGAAGCCGAAAACCCCACGGGATAGTCCCGCGGGGCTGTCAATCCGCTGCCCGGAACGTCAGGGCCCGGCTGCATTCTGGGCACACCAGAACCGCCTGATCGTGTCCCATATATAGCCTGCGCAGCCGTTCGTGTCAACCTTATGCGCGGGCTCATGAGATCCCCCCGGACAGATACCGGGGCTTGACAGATGGTGTATCTCAAGCTATAATACTATAGTTATAATAGTTAGCGAAGGTGAGGCACGATGGCACGCAGCCGCAGTGACCGCATCACCGATCTGGGAGAGCTGCAGCTTCAGGTCTTCGACCATCTGAGTGAACTGGGCGAGGGCACGGTCTATAGCGTGCTCGATCGGTTCCCCGAAGGCCGGCGCCCGCGCTATACCACCGTCCTGACCGTGCTCCGGAGCCTGGAGAAGAAGGGGCTGATCACGCATCGCACCGAGGACCGGGCCTACGTCTTCGTGCCGAAGGTCAAGCCCGCTCAGGTGAGACGACAGGTGCTGAGGGACGTTGTGGACCGGGTCTTCGGTGGCTCGCCCCGCGCTCTTGTCTCGGCGCTGCTGAGCGTAGAGACTGTGACCCCGGAGGTCCTGGAGGAACTCAAGACAATGATCGCGCAGTCGGAGGCCGAGCGCGAGGAGCGTTGACACCGTCGGGCACGGCGTACCGGCAACGCGAGACCGACGAGTCACCCAGGAGCCTGCCGGGCCCCGCTTGGGAGAGGACGAGTGAACGGACAGGCGCTGCTGCAGACGGGCTTCGGCACGACCGCAGCCTCTGTAGTTATCTGTGCGGCGGCGCTGGTCCTTCGCCGCGCCGCGCCCGCGTACCGCAACGCGCTCTGGCGGGGGGCGCTGCTCGCGTTCTGGGCTGTTCCTGCGCTCGTCTTCGCGACCGCAGACATCCGGTCCGGGCCTTGGGTCATGGCCGTCCCGGTCCTCCCAGCACGGGAAGCCGAGAGATACATCGCCTCCCCCCGCAGTCAGCCTGCGGCTCTCACCACTTCTTCGCCAGCGGCAGTTGGGCCCACTACGGGGGCGAGGGCCGAGGCGACGGCCCATCTCCCGCGTGCCCCTGTGTCTGCACTGCAACTTCTGCTGACCATCTGGGCGTCGGGCACCGTGATTGCGGCGCTTGCCGTAGCGCGGGATGCGCTGTCCGTGCGCAGGCTGGTGCGTGAGGCTTCGCCGGTCACCGATCGCGAGCTGCAGGTGCGTATCATCGGGTGGTCGGCACGGCTCGGGCTGAGGATCCCGCCGCCGGTACTGGTAACCTCCCGCGCGGACGTGCCGATGGTGGTGGGTCTCCTGACACCTGCTCTAGTCTTGCCCTCACACCCGTCGCGCAAGGACAGGGACCAGGATCCTGTCATCGTGCATGAACTGGCCCACGTTGGGCGAGGTGACCCGGCAATCCGGGGCCTGGCCTGCCTGACGCTGGTCGTCTGGTGGTGGCATCCGCTTGCGTGGCTTGTCAGCAGAGGGCTGTGGGAGTCCGCCGAGGAGGCGTGTGACGACTGGGTGATCGCAGCCACCGGCGACCGTCAACGCTACGCCACTGCGGTGGTGAGGTGGGCCGAGGCCAGCCGTTCGGTGGGTGCGCTCAAGTGTGCCCGCACGGGTAGCGGTCTATGCCGTCGCGTACAGCGGATACTCGACGCGAGAGCGAGGCCGGTTGTCGCCATATCGCTCCGTGGGCGTGCAGTAGTCAGCCTTCTCGCCACAGTCGCTGTGGCGGCCGGCATCTGCCTGCGGCTCGGCCAGCCGGCGCCGCCGGCCTACTCGGCTGATCCCGTAGCTGGCAAACTGGGTCAGGCGGTCGCCAACCGCGATCTGACGCGCGTCGGCGAACTGCTCGCCGCCCCCAAGACCGACCCCGATCGGAGTAGCCTGACCGCGCTGCACCGCGCCGCCCGGGAGGGCCGGGCTGACGTGGTGCGGCTTCTGCTGGAGGAGGGAGCAGACCCGAACGCACCGGACGACAGCGGCGTCACTCCCCTCCACGCGGCGGCACGAGGCCACGATTGGGACCAGGAAGCCACTGGAGCGGCACGTGGGGAGATCGCCGAACTACTGCTGAACAAGGGCGCCAACCTCTCCGCCACCACATGGGACGGTCGCGCCCCGCTGCATGCTGCGGCCAGCGAGGGCAGCGCGCAGGTGGCCCGAGTGCTCATTGCACACGGGGCCGAGCTGAACCGGAAGGAGGTCTGGGGATTCACGCCGTTGATGGCTGCTGCGTGGGAGGACCAGCTCGAGTTGGTCGATCTCCTGCTGGCCGCTGGGGCCAGGACCAACCTGGGGGTCTCGGCGATGGTCGGCGACGTTGAGGCCGTTCTACGAACTCTGGAGGGGGGCACAAGAGTCGATGCGCGGTACGCTTGTCACGTGACGTTGCTGCACTTCGCGGCCCACAACGGGCACACCGATCTGGCCAGACTCCTGCTCGAACGCGGAGCCAACATCGAGGCCAAAGACCTGTCGATGATCGCCGCCCGGCCGCTGCACTGGGCGGTCCACGGCAACCACGTGGCGACGGCCAAGCTCCTCATCGAGCGGGGCGCCAACGTCAACGCCCTGGCCGCGGATGGCTATCCACTGCAGACAGCGGCCAAGAGAGGCTACACCGAGATCGCGCGGATGCTCCTGGAGAACCGGGCCGACCCGGAGCTGAAGGGAATCTGGGAGACAGCCTTGCTCCAGGCGGCCCAGTTCGGTCGCACGGAGACAGTGGACGTGCTTCTGAAGCACGGCGCCGACATGGCGGCCCGCGACCCGCAAGGCCGCACCGCCCTGCACCTGGCGCGCTATCACACCGAGGCGGCCAGAGCGCTGATCGACCACGACGCTGACCTGAACGCAAGGGACGAGCAGGGACGGACGCCGCTCAGCGGGATCGACCCCCAGACAGCCAACCAGC
>CBFDAZ010000437.1:0-5304 GCA_965602825.1 uncultured bacterium | reverse complement strand
CCAGCGCTCACGGACGAACACGTCCCTGATGCCGTTCGTGTCGCCGGTAACGAGGTTGTCGGCACCCGATGCGAAGGCCACGTAGTGCCCATTGCCGCTGATGCTGGCGCCCTCACAGTAACCGTTGGCCTGGCTGCCGTCGTTCGCCAGGCTGACCCGAGTGGTGTGGCCGGTTACCCGATCGTGGAAGAAGATGTCATACCAACCGTTCGTGTCGCCGGCCACCAGGTTCGAGGCGCCGGAGTTGAAGGCGACATACCGCCCGTTCCGGCTCAACGCGGGGGCTCCGCTGTAGTCGTTGCCCTGCGTGCCATCGGTCGCGACGCTTACGCGGCTCGTCTGCCCGGTCGAGCGGTCCCGCACAAACGCATCGCTCTGCCCATTCGTATCCCCGCCCACCAGGTTGCTGGCAATCGAGTGGAAAGCTACATACCGTCCATCGCCGTTGATCGCGGGCCACCCGCTGCTGTCATTCGCTTGAGTGCCGCCGCTCGCCACGCTCACGCGGGTCGTCCGCCCGCCTCGGCGATCGTGGACGAACACATCACAGCGGTTGTTGGTATCGCCGGGCACAAGGTTGCTGGAGTATGCGGCGAAGCCCACGTAACGTCCGTTGCCGCTCACCGCCGGGGTGGAGTTGCCATCATTGGCGTACCTGCCGTTGCTGGCCACACTGACACACGTCGTGACACCCGCGCCGTCCGCCGGTACGACCAACGCCAAGACCATCAAGCCGACCAAAGAGGAAATGCTCCTGTACACACCCACACCTCCCTGTCGTGTCGTCATCAGATGCGCAAATGCATGACTTCGTTTAGCCGGGCGGCGAGACCTCCCGGCCGGAGCCTATATCGAGGTCCAAAGGCAGAAGGAGCCGACAGAGTCGCTGCCGAAGGCTAGCGGTCACCAGCGCCCGCCGGGCGCTGGCTGGGCCATGTGGGTGCGGAATGTGTGAGGACTCAGCGGCCGGTCGACTCGAGCGCTTGACGGGAGGCGAGGCCCATGCAGTGGCTAGCAGCATGTGCGGCGATTGCTCTTCTCCTGGTGGCCGGTCCGGGCGCACCTCAGCCCACACCGCCGACCGTCCGCCAGGATCCCGAGCGCATCGTGCTGCAGAACGAGCGTCTGACCGTGGCCCTCGGCAAGCCCGAGATGGGGGCCATTGTGTCGCTGGTGGATCGGCAGACCGGGGCGGAGCTCGTCGCGAACCAGGCGCAGCCGAGGCTCTTCACCTTGGCCTTCCGCAACGCGGACGACATCAACGGGGAACGGGTCTATGTGTCGAACACGGACGCCGCAGAGACCAAGTTCGAGATAGAGACCGAGAACCAGAGGTCAGTCTGCCGATTGCACTACAGCAACCTAAAGGGCCTCGGCATCTCCTGCACCTGTACGGCAACAGTGACGGCCGGCGAGCCGGCTGTGCGCTGGACCCTCTCCTTGCGCTTCCCCGAATCGCTGGTTCTGGAGGAAGTGCAGTTCCCGTACATCGTCGTGCGCGCTCCGCTCGTTGATGGGGAAGATGACGCGGCTGTAATGGGCCAGACCAAGGGAGGCGTCCACCGGCGACCCAGCGACCTGAAGCCCAACGCGTCCCTATCCGCCAGCCAGCCGGGCACCCTGGCGGCACAGTTCGGCTGCTACTACGCGCCGAGCGTGGGCCTCTACACGGCAGCGCACGATGCGGAGGGCTACCCGAAACGCCTCATCATGCGCCGCACTGAAGAGGGCCTGGAGCTTCACTGGGGCCACCAGTGCTTCACCTTGCAGCCGTTCGACCTCGACTACGACCTCGCGTACGCTACCTTCTCCAGCGGAGGCCCTGAGAGGCCGGCGGACTGGCGCGACGCCGCCGACATCTACAAAGCGTGGGCCGAGAAGCAGCACTGGTGCCGGCGGACGTACGCCGAGCGGAAGGACGTGCCGGACTGGCTGAAGAGCGGCCCGGCCATGGTACGCTTCAACCGCTACTGGCTGGCCGAACCGTCCACCATCGAGGCGTGGCTCGCCGGGTACTGGCGCCGGTTCTTCCCCGACGGGCCGCCGCTGATCTGCGCCTACTGGGGCTGGGAGAAGGTCGGTGGCTGGGTCACTCCCGACTACTTCCCGGTCTTCCCCTCCGACGAGCAGTTCCGCCGGATCGCCGAGGTCAATCGGCGGTTCAACGGCCACGTCTTCCCCTGGCCCTCCGGCTACCACTACACGCGAACCTACAAGGCGCAGGACGACGGCACCTTCGAATGGGACGATCGCGAGCGTTTCGACCGCCTCGCGAGACCTCACGCCGTCCACAACCGCGACGGGACACTCTACCTCCGCAAGGCAAGCTGGCTGCGAGGCGGCGAGAACGCGTGCATGTGCCCTGGCGACCCGTGGACGATTGACTGGCTCAACGACATCGCCATTGAGCTCGCCGAACGCGGCGCCGACATGATCCAGGTTGACCAGGTCGTCGGCGGCGCCTTCCCCGCCTGCTACAGCACAACCCACCAGCACCCGCGCGGGCCGGGACTGTGGGTGACACAAGTCTTCCGCAAACAGCTCGAGACGATGCTCCGGCGGTGCCGCCAGATCGACCCACAGGCGATCGTCTGTTTCGAGGAGCCGAACGAGCACTTCATCCAGCAGGTCGCGATCCAGGACTACCGCGACTGGGAGGTAACCCAGCGCGACCCCAGGCGCGAACCCGTGTCGGTCTTCAACTACCTCTATCACGAATACCTGCCGACCTTCCAGAGCAACCCGCGCGCCGGCGACAAGCTCATGGCCGCCTACTGCCTGGTCAACGGGCAGATTCCCCACTTCGTCCCCTCGCAGGCCATCGGGCCGGGGCCCCTGCTGGTTAACGGCGGATTCGAAGAGTGGACGGGTGAGGAGCCCCGCGGCTGGCAGCGTGTGGGAGGATGGCAGGGCGCAGTCTGGCGCGGCAAGTGCTACCGTGACGAAGAGACCAGGCACTCCGGTGCCGCCGCGATGCGTCTGGTCAACGAGAACGACGACGATACCGTGCAGGTATCACAGAATGTGAGGGTGGGGAAGAGCTACCAGGTGGGCAAGACCTACCGCCTCAGCGCATGGATCAGAACTTCGGGCCTCGAGCGGGCGAACGGAATCAACCTCGCCAACCTGACGAGCGACATCAAGAGCCTCGGCGGCACCGGCATCCGGATGCCCAAAGGCGACAGCGAATGGGTGCGCGGCGAGACGACGTTGACGGTACCCGACGGCACCGACTTCCTGCGCATCATGTGTCACGTCGATGGGCCGGGACAGGTGTGGATCGACGACATGGTGCTGGAGGAGGTGCAGCAGGACGGCAGCACTTCGGAGGTGATGCGGCCGGAGACGCCGCCGGAGCATGATCTCATAGAGCAGTGGGTACGTCTGTTCTCCGGTGAAGGGCGGCCGTATCTCCTGCTCGGCCGGATGCTCCATCCACCAAGGCTGGAGATCGAGACCGCGGGCGAGACCGCTCCCGGCCTCCCGCCGATCCTGCACAACGCCTTCCGCGCCCCCGACGGCAGCGAGGCTGTTGTGCTGGTCAACGCGACTGAAGAGCGCCAGACGGGTGAACTCCTCTGGGGGGACGAGGAGGTCGCCGTTCACCTGGCTCCCTGGCAGGTGCACTTGATCGAGCGATAGATGCTGGCCCCTGCCTCGAAGATGTGGGGTCCGCCTGTGCCCGCGGGTCTCCCGACCCGCGCCGTTCGAGCCGTTCGTGGGTCGGGTTTCCCGACCCGACGCCGTCATATCCTCATCGTTCCTGAGTCCCGCGACTGCGCGATGCCCCACTGCTTCCGAACGTCGGCCTCCCCCGTAGGGGCGCCAGCATGGCGCCCGACGTTGTCGCCCGCGCGACGGCGGACTCGGTGCAAACCGGTACGGCAACCTCCACGCCGGGCGCGATCCTCGCGCCCCTACGAGGGTGGACCCACCAGTTGTCCCTTTGGCGGATGGGATGGTCGGACTCGACGGCAGGAACCCCGGCGACGCGGGAGTGCGTCGGAGACCGTGGCCGTTATTCTGACTCCTGAATCCTGGCTCCTGAATCCCGCCGTCTGCCGTTGTACCGTCTCACCTCTCACTCGCCCTCGTCCCCCAGCGCCGCATCCCGAAGCTGCTCCCAGAACGCCTTCGCCGACCGGCCGGCTTTGTTGTGACCGCCGTAGTACTTCCGGTCCAGATCGACATCGGCCCAGATCAAGGCCTCGGCGTGCAGATTGGCCGCCGCGACGATCTGACCGTTCGGATCGAGGATGTAGCTATCCCCGTATCCGACGCCCTCGTGCTCCAGGCTCTCCTGGTAGCCCTGTTCGACGTTGTTGCCCCGGACGAAGAACACGCCGTTCTCCACCGCACGGGCGATGTGGTCGCTGCGGACGTGGACGTAGTGGTCGATCAGTGTCTGCGGGCCGATGTAGTTGTAGTGTGGCGCGAAGATGATCCGGGCGCCCTTCATGACCATGATGCGCGTTGGCTCGGGATAGCCACCGTCGGCACAGATGATGATGCCGAACTTCACGCCATTCCTCTCGAAGACAGGTGTCGCCCGGCCTGGCCGGAAGTAGCCGATGACTGGGAAGGCCTTGGAGTACGTGCCGAGCAGTTGCCCCCGCTCGATGAGAGCTACGGTGTTGTACAGGTCGTCCCCGCGCAGTTCATTGAAGCCCACCATGAACATGAGCGGGTACTCAGCCGTCGCCCGCAGGAGTTCGGCCGTCTCGTCACTGTCCACCGGCCACGCGTTCTCCCTACACCGCTCCTCGCTGCGGAAGTACCCGCCCAGGAACGATTCCGGGAACGACATTAACTCAATGCCGCAGTCCGCCGCCTCGGCCAGGCCCTCGCACACGGTCTGCAGATTGCGCTCGAAGTAGCCCGGCTGGCACACACACTGGTAATGACCGATCCGCATCGCGGACCTCCTACTGAGTCTCGCGTAGTTGGGAAACGTAGGGTGTCGTGGAGTGGATGCGGAAAACGGGGACTGGCACCATAGGCGTCAGGATACGCCGTGAGGAGAGGCCGAACACGAGCCTGCTGCCGTTTGCAGGCGGAGTATCCGGCCCGAGTCCGTGGTGCACAGCGCTTCTGTTGACGCCTATGTGCCTGTCCCCGCTTTCCGCCCGGCTGTTCTCCGCCGAAGTCAATGCCCCGAAGACTTGTGGTTACGTAGGTCGGAGCGCCAGCTCCGACGCCTTCATATCTTCATCGCTTCCGGGCGCCGCAGCGCGGCATGAGCGCCTGCCCCGAAGATTTGGAGGTCGTTCGTGCCGACGGGTCTCCAGGCCCGTCGGCGTAGCG
>CBFDAZ010000436.1:0-5305 GCA_965602825.1 uncultured bacterium | reverse complement strand
ATACTGCCTCGACTTCACGTGGACGGATGAGTCAGACGAGCCGCAGAGGACCGACTACTACATGGTCCGCGTCACGCAGGCGAATGGGCACATGGCCTGGAGCAGCCCGGTCTGGGTGGAGTCCCTCACGTAGGCCGATCGTCTCGGTCGGCCGCCGAACCTACCCCTTCTCCATCTGCCGGATCACCCGCCGCAAGGCTTTGGCGTTCCGTTTGACCTGCGCAGGTGGGGCTTCGACGACACCGGCGTAGATGACGCGCTTGAGGATGTCGGCGGCGACGGGTGTCTCGCATTCCTCGGCCCTGTACTTACCCTTGTAGAAGGGGCAGCGGACCGGGCAATCGGGGACGTGATAGGCGGTCGACTTGCGGAAGACATCGAACGCCTGCGCCGGGCGTTCGGTGAAGTCGAAGGCCAACCGCGCGCCCTCCTCGGCGCAAAGCTCCTTGAACCGGTCGAAGCTCAGGCCGACCTTGTCCCCCTCCCACAGGCAGGCCCACACGTAGCCGGCCTGCTCCGCCTGTTTCGGGACGGTGCGGTTCCGCAGCCACTCGCAGTCGGCGATTGCCTCGTTGTAGACCGCAAGGTTGGCGTTGTACTCCTCCAGATAGGCCGGGAAGCGCTCGAGCTGCGCCAGGCCGACGGCGGCCGTCACCTCGTTCATGCGGAAGTTGAGTGTCAGAAAGGACGGGCTCTCGCCCTTGAAGGCCCACTCGTTGTAGAGCTTGTGGTGGAGGCCCTTGCGGTTGGTGACCATCACGCAGCCGTCGCCGGTGCAGATGTGCTTGCCCTGCTGGAAGCTGAAGACACCGATGTCGCCGTAGGTGCCGGCGTGCTTCCCCTTCCAGCGGGCGCCGATGACGTGGGCGCAGTCCTCGATCATGAAGACCCCGTGCTTGCGGCAGAGGGCGCGGAGCTTGTCGAGTTCCGCGCAGAGGCCCCACAGGTTCGTGACGATCAGCGCCTTCGTGTGCTCGGTGATCGCCGCCTCAACCGCCGCCGGGTCCATGAGGTACGTGTCGTACTTCACATCGACGAACCTGGGGATGCAGTTGAAGCTCAGCGCCGCGACGCCACCGAAGTGCACCAGCGGATCGCAGATGACCTCATCGCCGCAGCCAGCCCCCGAGATGGCCACCGCCTGCGCGAGGCCGGTCATCGCCGAGTTCCGGCAGATGCCGTACTTGGCGCCGGTGAACGCGGCGAAGGCCTCATCAAGCTTCGTGACATACCCGCCCTGCCGCCAGCCGAGGTGCTTGCTCTTGAGCACATCCCGGAGGTAGTCGATCTCTTGCTTGCCGAAGATGCGTGCCATTGGGGGCAGCTCTCCTTGTCGGCGGAGAAGTCGTCACAGTGAACGCTGGTGGGACGAGACGAGCGGGGACTTCGGCGAGGGTCGGGGGCAGTCCTCGTCGTACGTCAGTCCAACTGCGGCGTCTGGGACGCTGTCTGTGGATCGGCACGCGGCCCAGTGCTGCAACCGTCGGGGCCGCAGCGAGGCAGTTCCCTACTCGTCAGGTGGCTCGTCTTCGAGGATCTTACCACCCGGGGCGGCGCGGGGGAGAGGGTACTCGTCCAGTGTGGCCTTGGGGTACGCGGCGAGGGCCTCGCGGAGCGTCTGCGGGAATTGCGGGTCGGCTTCCGCCGGGTCATCCGGCGCCCAGAGGATCACTCGGTAGTTCTCGGCCTGGTGGATCGTGCGCGTGCGCGGCAGGGAGCCCTCCTCGGCCTCCTCGAAGACCGTGTCGTATCGCAGCGGAACGAACCAGATTAGCAGGTCCTCATCGCCCCTGGTGTAAGCCACTTGTGCGGTCTTCGTGTAGCTCGTGAGCGCCTTCCCTTCCTCTGGTATGCGGATGACCTCCGGCTCCGCCCGCCGCCATCCCGCGAGCGTCTCCGGCAGCTCCGCCCGCAGCTCATCGAGGGGTGGGGTGTCCCAGGAGCTGCCCGCCAGGGCCCAGCGCCACCGTGCCGTGTCTCCAGAGAAGTACCATGCCTGGACCCACCAGGGCTTGCCGGGAAGCCAGCGCATCACGCACCGGCTACCCCCTGACACTTGATTGACCCGAATGCAGCGGACACGCCAGTCGTCGAGTTGCACCGTTTGCACGGCCCGGCGGCCCGCGGTTGACGAACGGAAGATCCAGTCCTGATCGGATCGACGCACCAGTGTTCCCTCGGCACGGCGCAACTCGGTCTCACCGGTGGCGCGGCTCTCTCCGGCGCGTACCGGGAACACGGGGAAGCAGAATCCGTCACCATCAGGCCACGGGGGGCCCGGAGTGAACACCCTGTCTACTGGTTGACCCAGGCCGCTGCCCGTTCCGTGCGTCAGCCGCAAGCGCAGGCCGCTGGGCCGCATAAGATAAGCGACGTAGCGATGCGGCCTTGTGGTGCCCATGCTCAGTTCGAGAGGCCAGCACTCATAGCCCAGCACCGTCTCAGGTGGGAGAACGGTCACCGTCCATGTCCCCCAGTCATCCCACCGCACCGCGGCAGAGGGCCCGATGGCGATGATTCCAGCCATGCACAGGCTCTCCTGCACCACCAGCCAGTCCTCGGGCGCCCAGTCCGGCATCTCGAGGACCGCATGGCTGGCCTCGTCCCGGGGGCCCTCGGCAGCAAGTACGTGACAGGCCCCCACCACGGCGACCACGCAGACGACCGCGAGCCCGAGCCGACACCTCATGGGGCTACCCCCTCGATGATGTTCTCGACGGTACCCAGATCGACGCGGCCACCGCAGCCCTGCAGGTTGACGTGGCTGGGAAGGAGCAAGCCGTCTGGGCTCCCATCCCAGTCGGGCGGGAAGGTGCCGCTGATCGGGTCACCCAAGGCGTCGTACTCGAGTTCGTACAGAATAGGGAGTGGTAGACTGTCCTCGGGGCCTTGAGTGACGTAGCTCGGGTCGTTGTGGGCCTCGCGGAGGTACACCGTTGTCGTCACGTCGACCCGACGAAGAGCGTCGAAGCTCTTCCCCTCCATGTGGGCTACGTACTTCCAACAAGGGTGCCACCAGATCGGCTCGCCCGGGTCGCGTTCGAACATCAGAGCCTTCTCCTCCGCGCGCAGGTAGTTCCGGAGCATGCGGTGCATACCGTCTGCATCCGGGCACTTGGTGGCGTTTCCCTCGCCCCAGGTATCCGCGGGCCTGAAGCTGTAGTGCGCTCCAGACAGTAGGCCCTTGAGGTCCCCGACGCTGAACTCGAGGTTCTCGCCCGGCCCGAAAAAGTCCTCGAACACCCGCGCCTCGGTTGGCTCTGGCTCCAGACACGCTGCTGCCGCCCAGGCATGGCAATGGCCGCTCCAGAGGGCCAGGCCGTCACCAGGCTCACTGTGGTGCCCAGTCTCTTCTCCCGTTTCGTTGTAGACTTGCAGATCAAAGCGTCGCCACTCCCAGTTCGCGGCAGCCTCCTCGTTTTCGCGAGGCGTCGGATTCTGGCGAGGGAGGCCGTTGTACAAGTCGTACTTCCAGTGGGCCGCCTCAATGTCATAGAGCCGAGGACCTCCGCTATTCCGGAACGGCCACCACCAGCCGCGCCAAGTTGCCGCCTCGCTCTGGCCGATCTGTTCGAACTTCGTGCTGAGCGTGTAGCTGGGGCCCAGCTCGGCGCTGTCGTGGTACACATGGACGCAGTAGTCGCCCGGACCGATCTTCTGGTCGTCATCCCACTCCTTGATCATCTTCCCGTTCCCGAGGCGCTCTGCCGTAGGCTCGATGGCGCTGCCCAGATGCTCACCCGCCTCCCATGGCTGAATCGTGAACGTACGGTTTGCGTACTCGGTCAGCTCAAGTGTCAGCTTCGCGTATGTTGGCAGGTATAGCCGGTAGTCCTTCATGTAGAACCCCAGTTCGTGCTTGTCGCGCTCCTCGAAGGCCCCCTCTACCCACTTGCCCACGAGTACTCGCTCAAGGGCCTCTGGATCGATTCTCGCGACCAGGACCTCGTTCTCTCCCTCAACGATGTAGCACTCGCAGACGTAGATGGTGCCATCGGGGTCCACCAGCTCTCCCTGGTCGTCCTTGGCATCCCAGAGGTCGACTGTCGTCCCGCGTTGCTTGAGGTACTCGAGTGTGCGGATCGGGGGATCGGGCGAGCCGAGGGGCTTGATCTTGATACGCACCGGACGGCGCGCAGGGCCCGCATCACTCGGCGGCCGCAGCCCAAGATGCCTCTGGGATGCCGCTCCCGGACCAGGACAGCACCGGTAGGCCTGTCTCAAGGCTCCGTACCGTGCACGGGTCCTGTATGACGAGGAAGTCGCCGTTCGGTAGCGGGCAGGGGGCCCGCAGCGTCTCTCGGCTGCTCATCCTGCGCCTGACATCCCGGCTCCCAGCCCTCACCGTAGACGCATACCACCTCGCGCGAGCGCTATACCGTCTGCTAACGGCAAGCACTCGCTCGCCCGTGCATGACCACACTAGCCCGGTGACGGCGTCCCCCGGGAGGGCAGCCGTCAGCGGCTCAGCCCTGTTGTCCGCCTGCCACATCTTGGCGCCAACCCGCGGTTCCCCGTACCCTGCCACGCATGGGTATGCGACTGCCACAGCCCCCCTCTGCGAGACTGAAACGACCCGAACACCAAGCTCCGTCTTTGGCAGAGGTCTCGGCTCTCCCACCTCCACCACGCTGCGCCCGCTTGCGGGCCCCATCGCCAGTTGGAAGGTTCTCAGCACGTCCTCGTCTACAACGCATACCCGTCCCGATGCCACGTCCCATGCGGCCCAGTTGCGGAACGGCCCTAGCCGCAACTGCTGGGGGTCTGGTCCGAGAGGCTCCATCAGTAGATAGGTCTCCCCGATGTACGCGAGCCCGGCTGGGTGACCCAGCATCTCCGGGGCGGAACTCGGCGCACCGTGCCGGAACTCTCCCACCACCAGCGTCCCCTGTCCCAGCCACCCGATCAGCTTGCCAGGCCCAATGAGGACGGGCTCCGTAGGGCTACGCAGGTTGTAGCAGCGAACCTCCGTGACAGGGGCGTACGCGATGCGTTCCACCGTAGCCAGTTGATCGCCAGAAGGCGAGAGGCGAACGCTCTCCACACGCCCTGGCATCGTCAGTACGCGCCAAGGCGCCGCCTCCCCAATCGTGTAGAGCCATACGTGGCTACCCCAATCGGGCCCCCCACCTGAGACACCTGAGACAGCCACGCTGTTCGCGGCCGCGGACAGCGCGAGAAGACGGCCCGCGGGTCGGGGCGGCCGCGCGGGCGCCTGGCCCCCGGTGATGCCCGGCCGGCCTTGCACCCACTGGAAGTACGCCTGATGCATCATCGGGGTCCACCGGTCGAAGGGTACGTTCCA
>CBFDAZ010000435.1:0-5320 GCA_965602825.1 uncultured bacterium | reverse complement strand
TCCGCACCCTCGACGCGGTTCTCCGACACGACCAGACGCTGTCCGGCCTTCGGGAGGCGGACGGGAGGGCCTTCGTCGGGCGGGCCGCTGAAGACGCAGTCGAACAGCATGGCGGGGGCGCCGCTGACCACGACGGCGCCGTCAGGGCTCTGCCATTGGGACACATGGCAGTCCTGGATGGTGATCGGGGCGACCGACTGCCGGTGATCGATGAAGGCCCTCGACCCGACCGACGTGCACCGGCGGACCGAGCTGGCATGCTCCGGAGCGGAACGGATGTCGAGGTCTCGGCTGCCCTCGAAGTGGGAGTTCCGCGCGTAGAAGTTGCCGTGCGCGCAGTCGATGCCGACACCACACCGCCGGAACTCACAGCCGTCGAAGGTGTAGTTGTAGTCGTTGAACCGGACGAACGCCACGCCGCGTCCGCAGTCCTCGAAAAGGCAGTTCTCGAAGTTCGTCTCCGCCAGCGCGTACTTGTCCTCCGGGTCCGCCAGGATGGCTGCATCCGCGAACCCGCGGAATGCCAGGTGCTGGTGGCGCACCTCCGTCTCGAACCGGTTATCCGAATGGTGCAGGAAGCCGATCGCCGCCCGCTCTCGCCCCTCGAACGTCAGCCCGACGTAGCGGGAGTAGGCGACGCCGTCATCCATCCACAGGCGCCCACCCTCCTCTCCGTCCCACACCAGTTCCGTGTCGCGGCCATGCCCAACGACGAGCACACCGATGAGCGGCCCGACGAGCGTCAGCGTCTTCGTGACCCGATACGTGCCCGGAGGAAGGTACACGGTCGAGCCGTTGGTGACATCGTCCAGCGCTTCCTGGATTGCCGCGGTATCATCCACTTTGCCATCGCCCTGGGCGCTGAGCTCGCGAACGTTGACCCAGTCCGAGCGTGGCTGCCAGTCGAGGGCCGGGATGTCGCCCGGCGGGGTGCGGGGCGCTTGCCCCTGCCCCACTCCGAGCGCGAAGCTCACCCAGGTCGTTACCACAGTCAGCACTGTCGCGAGAAGCCAACTCAGGCGTGGTCTGCTTGCGCGCATCAGTCTTCCCCTTTGGTGCGAGCTTGAGATGGCGGGCGACAACCAGATGGCCTTACTGCGCCGACCGAGCCGGAACATCGTTGAGACCGGGCAGACGCCCGCGGCCGACCCCCTATGGCTCAGCTGAGTAGAAATCCGCGATTCTCGATGGGCTCTCGGGGATCGATGCGCTGCATGAGCATAGACCGATCACCGTACAGGCGCCGGGCGGGGGCTAGGAGCGGTTTCAACCGCGATGCCGTTGCCGTGTTGTCGTTGCCGCCGTGCTGCCGGGCAAGTGTCCGCGGACCTGCCGAAACGGAACGTCTACAGCAGACGACGGTCGCGGTTGAAACCGCTCCTACCCCTCAGCACCGCCAGACAACAGCAACGGCCCGCAAAGGCCGACCGGCAACCGCTATCTCCCGCCTCTTCCTCAACACAACCTTGCTCGCGCTCCTCAGAGGTGAGGGCAAGATTCGAGATCGCGGATTCCTATTCAGCGGCTCCCCATGGCTCCCGCATCGCGCTCGGACGTCGTGGCCTGGCGGGCCGCCTTGCCGAACTGCCGGTGGTAGAGCGTCGCATACAGACCACCGTTGCCCACCAGCTCCGTGTGAGACCCCATCTCGACAACGCGGCCCTCGTCGAGCACGACGATCTTGTCCGCATTCAGGACGGTCGAGAGCCGGTGCGCGATGATCACGGCGGTCCGGCCCTGCAGGAGGATCTCCAGGGCCTGCTGTATGAGATGCTCCGAGGCGGAATCCAGGTGGCTGGTCGCCTCATCCAGGATCAGTATCCGGGGATCGTTGAGCAGAGCGCGCGCAATGGCGAGCCGCTGCTTCTCGCCGCCGGACAGCCGGAAGCCCCGCTCACCGACCACCGTGTCATACCCTTCGGGGAGCCCCACGATGAAGTCGTGGATGTTGGCCGACCGTGCCGCGGCGAACATCTCCTCCAGCGTCGCCTCCGGCCTGGCATAGAGCAGGTTCTCCCGGACGCTCGTGTGGAACAGGAATGTGTCCTGAGTGACCACGGCAAAGTGGGCGCGGAGGCTCTCCTGTGTGACGTCACGCAGGTCGTGCCCATCCAGCACGACACGCCCCTCGGTGGGATCGTAGAACCGGGGCAGCAGGTACGTGACCGTCGTCTTGCCGGCGCCGCTGGGGCCTACGAGAGCCACCTGTTCGCCAGGGCGGATCTCGAACGATACGTCCTGCAGTGCCGGGCGGGTCTCGATTCGGGGCGCCTCCGGCTCGCCGTTCTCGTCAGCGGGCAGCTCTGCCGGCCGCGGGTATTCGAAGCTCACACCTTCCAGCCGAATGTCGCCCTGCACTCCCGCCAGCTCGATCGCATCGGGCCGGTCTGCCACGTCCGGGCTCCGGTCCAGGTACTCGAAGATGCGTTCAAACACGGCCAATGCGCCCTGGAGCGCCACGTACACGTTCGCGAGCTGGCCCACCGGACGATAGAGGTTGGTCAGGTAGGCGACGAAGGCGATGAGGGTGCCGATCGACAGTTCCTCCCGGATCGCCTGATGGCCGCCGTACAGGTAGATCGCGGCCGGCCCCGCCACGCTGAACACGGCCAGGCACATGAAGAGCCACCGACCGGCCATGGCCTGCTTCACATTCAGGTCCATGACCTCGCGGTTGCGCTCGGCGAACTGGTCCGCATCGGCCTCCGCCTGCCCGAAAATCTTGGCCAGGAGCATCCCCCCGATGTTCAGCCGCTCCTCCATGAAGGCCACCAGCTCGGCCTGCTGCTCCTGGGTCTGCTGTGAGAGGCGACGA
This sequence comes from uncultured bacterium, assembly GCA_965602825.1. Classification (GTDB taxonomy): domain Bacteria; phylum Armatimonadota; class Zipacnadia; order Zipacnadales; family VGFC01; genus CBFDAZ01. The sequence goes on along the minus strand of CBFDAZ010000435.1, from coordinate 2,505 downwards.
CGGATCCTGCCGACGAGCCGCGTGGGGAGATAGAAGGTCGGCACGATCGCGATGGCCAGTAACGCCAGCCAGGGGTCCATGGCGAAGATGACGATGAGCGTCGCCACCAGCGTGAGAACGTTACTCGCGATCGAGACAATGGTGCCGGTCGCTACCTCTCGCACGGCCCCCACGTCGTTGTTCAGCCGCGATACGATCTCACCCGCGCGCGTGGTCGTGTAGAAGCCCAGGGATTGTCGCTGGAGGTGCTGGTAGAGCTCATTGCGCAGGTCGAACATGATGCTCTGTCCGACCCGAGCGTTGAGGTAGTTCTGCAGCACGCCGATGAGGCTGGAGACCACCGTCAGCCCCACGATGGCACCCACCAGCAGGTGGAGTAGTCGCGCGTCCTTGTCGGGGATCGCGTTGTCGAGGATACCGCGGACGCACAGCGGCGGGAGGACACCCAGGGCCGACATGGCCGCGATGCAGAGGAGGATCGCTATCCACTGCAGCCAGTACGGCGTGAAGTAGCGAGCCACCCGGCCGAGACGCGCACGGGTGACCGGCACCGGCGGCCCGTCATTGCCCGCCGAGGCATACCTTCGCAGACCGAAGGTCCGGTGCATGCCGCCGATTGACCGTGCCGCACCCATTCCTCGCATGGCTCACGCCTTTGCCGGCCCAGCCGGTACCCAGGAACCGGGCCTTCGGCTACGGCTCGATCTGGATCATGCTGACCCGGGTGAGCTTCGCTCTGCGTCGCGTGCCCGGGCTGTTGGCCAGGTGCCAGGCCGTGTACTGCTCGGCATAGGGATCACCAGCCGACATGCCATCGACCGGCACGATGACCTGGAACCCCCGCAGGGCCGCACCCGTTGCCGTGTTCAGAACGGCCCCGTGAGCGGATGTACCCACCAGGATCGTCGTCTCAACGCCCTTGGCCTTCAGGATCTCCTCCAGCTCGGTCCCGAAGAACTTGTCAACACTCGATTTGACAACCGGGTCGCCGGCACGGGGCGCGACCTCCTCGCGGATGTCCGCTTCACTGGCATTGCTCGTCAGGCTGTAGACCACCGGCATGCCCTTGCTGCGGCATTCGCTCGCCAGTCGCACGATTGCCGGAAGTGAAGCCACGCATCGGGGCCTTCGCTCGGCACTGCAGTTCTGGTTCTGGATGTCGAGGATCAGGAGCGCGGACTTCCGGGCCGATACGGCGACCTGCTCCAGTTCGGGTGGCGGTGGCATTTCCACGCTCGCCCACTCGTCCACGATGGTGCTGTCGGCCTGCCCTGATGCCGGGGAACAGGCGACCCCACTCAGCAGCAGGATCGCGAACACGACGGTCGCTGTTGTCGGAATCAAGAGGAAGAACTGCCTGGGAACCGGACTCGTCACCATGCATTCCATGCGAAACCCACTTTCGTATACTGAGGTTGACCGGCCAGACGCTCCCGGAACTGCAGAAGAGCGGATCTCACCGCAGCCAGGTCAGTGATGGGACTCAATACCGGTTCCCTGGCCGCCAGTTGCCGACCTCGTCTGAGAGCGCGCCACGTCAGAACCGGATGGGGTGGACGTACTTGAGAGCTACGCGGGGCCGGATCTCGCTGGCCAGCGGATCGCCGAGGATGACGAAGAACTCCTGGCCGGACTCCTTGTGCATGCGGTAGACCAAGTTGAGGTTGTTGATGTCGTCGTCGCCCCGGCGGCTGTACCACCGCAGCGAGAGCCACTGCTCCGGGTCGAGGATCTTGGTCGCGCCGAGCTCGATGGTCTCGGCTGACTCGCGGGTGCCATCGAAGAAGCGCTGCTTCCGGCGGTCGTATCTCAGGCTCGTCCGCAGGCTGGCGGAGGGCTGCCAGTCGAGCGACAGCCCGTACTGGTGGAGGCGGGAATCCTCGACGGTGCCGAAGGTGAAGTAGCCCTGCCCGCTCAGGTCGCGGCCCTGGCCAAAGCGGCCGCGGACGGTGTAGGATTCGTCGTCGAACGGCTCGGCACGGATGTGCTCCTCGAGGTGGCGGTTCTGGTTGCGCGTGAATATGAACCGATGGCGGTTCTCAAAGCCGATGATGAGCCCGTTGTTCATGCCCCGCGAGTAGAAGTCGCCATCCCACGTCCAGCCGCGGTGAATGTGGGTGAATAGCTCGAAGCTGCTGTAGAACGCCTTACCTTTGCCGGGGACCCACTCTTTCCAGACCACGCCGCCGATCTCGCGGAACCCCTGTCTGGGATTGTAGCCGTCAATCGGGTCGAAGTGGGGGCTGACCTCGTTGTAGTTCCAGTGCGTGCCCAGCGATCCGGGCCCAGGATTGTACGCGAGTTCGGCGATGGAGCCATGCCCCTCGCGCAGCGGGTCGCTGGAGAAGCTGCGCGCGTGGCCGCCGCTAAAGCGGAACTTGCTGTCTTCGCTGAAGCGGGTGCCGAACCCCACCGACAGGGCAGTGTTGTCGAAGCCGGGCTCGCGCGCATCAACCAGTGAGAAGGAGACGTCGGAGTGCCGCCCGAGCTGGCGCGTGACGTGGC
>CBFDAZ010000434.1:0-5322 GCA_965602825.1 uncultured bacterium | reverse complement strand
ACGGGTCTCCAGGCCCGTCGGCGTAGCGGCCCGCAAGCCGTCGGCAGAACGCTCACCTTCATCGTTTCCGGCTGCCGCCTCGCGGCATGGATGGCTGCTTCGGAGATTAGCGTGGCGCAGGCTTCCAGCCTGCCGGCTGCGGTGGCCCCCAGCGGGCGAACGGCCCATCCCGCTATCGCGGGATCGATAGCCGAGGCGGCTGCCCTGCGGGCGGGGACTCCGGGGATCGGCTCTTCCGGGGCCGCGGACAACGCCCGGCACTGCGAAAATAGGACTGTCCTATTTTTCGGTGGCCGCCCTCATCTCCATCATTCCTGGGTGCCGCCGTCTGCCAGAGGTATCCCAACCAGGACCGGCGGCCACAGCAACCGCCGGGGCGCCGGCGGTCCCAGGTTACGTCAACAACCCGTCCGCGGCCCGCCTTGCCCCGGCCGTCAAGGCTCCAGCGGCGGAAGGTCGGCGCCGAGCGCTGCCTGCCGCCGGCTGTACGCTCGACGCCAGATACCGGTCTGGAAGAGCACGATCATCAGCAGGCCCTGGCTGATGTCGGAGGCGTTGATCCCAAGCCAGATCCCCGTTGTCCCGAGACCCACAGTGAGGGCCAACAGGTAGGCCAGGGGAATGCGGAACACGAGCTGCCCGAAGGCGGTGACAATCGTCGGTGTGCGGGTGTCGCCCGCGCCGTTCATGCCCAGGCCCAGCACCAGGGAGAAGGCCAGGAAGGGGAACGTAACGCCGAGATAGCGCAGGAAGGTGGCCCCGGTGCTGATGACGTTCGGCTCGTCGGCGAACACGCCGACGATGTGGGGAGCGAAGATGATGTAGATCAGAGCCACCGGAACGGCCAGACATTCGTAGTAGAGCACGGTCCGCCAGACAGCTCGACTCGCCCGGTGGGCGCGGTCGGCTCCCAGGTTCTGGCCGACCAGCACCGCGCCGGCACTCGCGAAGCCAAACCCGGGGACCATGATCAACATCCGCAGCCGGTTCCCGATCCCATAGGCGGCCAGCGTGACCGGGCCGAAGGAAGCGACGAGCCGCATTAGCAGCAGGAAGGAGATCTGGCGTATGAAGGCCTGCAGGGAAGCGTACGCCCCGATATTCACGATGTTCCTGATGAGGGGCAGGTCGGGTCGCAGATAGCGTCTTCGCAGACGGAGGGTGGAGTGCCCCCGGGTCGTGTGCCAGACCAACAGCGCAACGCCGATACTCCGGCTGATTACCGTGGCGGTGGCCGAACCCGGAACGCCCATCGCGGGGACCGGACCATAGCCGAGGATGAAGATCGGGTCCAGGGCGATGTTGACCACATTGACGAGGACGAGGACCTTGAGCGGCGTGGTCGCGTCGCCCGAGCCCCGCAAGGCCTGGGTGATCGCCATGCCAATGAAGAGCGCGGGGGACCAGGCGAAGATGATGAACAGGTACTCGCTTGCATGGCCCAGGACCTCGTCGGTGGCGCCGAAGAGCATGAGTAGCGGCCGTGCGGCGAAGAAGGCCACGGCGAGCATCACCGCTGAGCCGGCGACCCCGAGTAGCAGGCTCTGTGCCAGGGCCCTGTCGGCGCTTTCATGTTCCCCCTTGCCGGTGAACTGAGAGATCAGGGCCATCGTGCCCGTGCCGATCCCGTGGACCAGCATGATCAGGATCGCCACCGCGGCCCCGGCGATCGACAGCGCGGCGACCTCCACATGGCCCAGCCGGCCGACGAAATACAGGTCCACCATGGAGAGCAGGTCCTGCAGCGCCCCGCCGACCATCATCGGGCCGGCCAGCTTCCATATCGACCGGCCCATGCTGCCGTCGGTGATCCCGGTGATGATCTTGCGTTGGGGGACTCCGGTCACAAGCTGCTCATCTCGCGGCATCCCGCTGCGCACTCACGAAGAGGCCGGGCGCCAGGGCCCAGCCGAGGAAGTGACTCGGACGTCGATTGTGGAGTGCCTTGTGCCCGAAGCAGGTCGCCTCACTCGTACCTGAGCGCCTCAATCGGGTGCAGCTTGGAGGCCTTGTGGGCCGGATAGCTGCCAAAGCCAATGCCGACAACGGCGGAGAAGGAGAAAGCCAGGGCGATCGAATCGGGGGTGACGATGGTACGCCAGCCAGCCAGATGCGCAAGCAGTGCGGCGAAGCCTATCCCGGCCCCGACGCCAACCAGGCCCCCAATAACACAAAGGGTCAGCGACTCCATGACGAACTGCACCATGATGTCTCGCCGTTTGGCCCCAACGGCCTTGCGGATGCCGATCTCGCGGGTGCGCTCGGTCACGGACACCAGCATGATGTTCATGACGCCGATCCCTCCAACAACCAGGGACACCGCGGCGATCCCGGCGAGCAGGAGGGTGAAGCTCTCAGAGGTCTCGGTGAAGGTCTCCAGGATCTCGGTCTGAGTGCGAACGTTGAAGTCATCGTCCTTGTCCTCACGAATCCGATGCCGGCGCCTCATGAGTTTGGTGATGTCGTCCGCCGTTTCCCAAAGCGGCCGCCCCTGGTTAGCGGCGACGAAGATGCGGTTCACGTAGTCCCGGCCGAAGAGTCGGCGCATGGCGACGGAGACCGGGACGACAATGATGTCATCCGGATCGCGGTGGCCGCCGCCCGAGCCCTTCTGCTTGAGCACACCGATGACCTCGAAGGGTATGTTCTTGATGCGGATCCGTTCGCCAACCGGGTCGCTGCGGCCGAACAGGTTCTCGATGACGGTTGTCCCTACCAGGCACACCGGGCGCGCGCCCCGCACTTCGCGCTCGTTGAAGAAGCGACCGCTCTCCACCGGGTGGTTGTTGACGGTGACGTACTCCGGCGTCGTGCCGTTGACGGATGTGTTGGTGTTCTGGTTGCGCCACTTGACTTGCACGCTGCCCGTAACGTGCGGCGCCACCTGCACGCCGGGGTGCTTGCGGCCGATGGCCTCAGCGTCCTCGAGACTCAGCGAGTCGGAGCTACCGACACCGCCCCAGAGCCTCCCTCGCCGGGCCTGGCCGGGCCACACCGTCAGCAGGTTGGTGCCCATGGAGCGGATCCGGTCCTCGATGTCGGCCCGGGCCCCGCGGCCGATGCCGACCATGGTGATGACCGACCCCACTCCGATGATGACGCCCAGCATGGTCAGGATCGAGCGCAGCTTGTTGGCCTTGAGGGAGGTGAGGGCGACCCGGACAGCCTCCAAGGGGTTCATACACCACCTCCCTGCGGCTGGGGATCTCCGGCCACGAGGTGTTCCTTGACGGCCTCGTCACTCTCCACTTCCCCGTCCAGCAGACGGATGATGCGGTGAGTGTGCGCGGCGACATGCTCATCGTGGGTGACGATGACGACGGTCACGCCCGCGTCGTTGAGGCTTTGCAGGAGCCCGAGGATCTCGATCCCGGTCCGGCTGTCGAGGTTGCCGGTCGGCTCGTCGCCCAGGAGGATCCGAGGGTCGTTGATCAGCGCCCGCGCGATGGCGACGCGCTGCTGTTCGCCGCCGGACAACTCGGAGGGCTGGTGGCGCCCGCGCTCAGCCAGCCCGACCCTCTCGAGCGTTGCTTCGGCCCGGCCGCGTCCGCGCTGGCCCCGGCCCGCGTACAGCAGCGGCAGCTCGACGTTGGCCAGGGCGCTGGTGCGCGCCAGGAGGTTGTAGGCCTGGAACACGAAGCCGAGCTTATCGTTGCGCACCTCGGCCAGCTCGTTGTCGTCCAGCGTGGAGACATCAATGCCGTCCAACACGTAGCGGCCTTCGGTCACCTGATCCAGACAGCCCAGGATGTGCATCAACGTCGACTTCCCGGAGCCGGAGGGCCCCATGATACTCAAGAACTCGCCCTCATCCACGGTCAGATCGACCCCGCGCAGCGCTCGTACCTCGACGGTGCCCAGGCGGTAGACCTTGTGTACGTCGGTGACCTCGATAAGTGCCATCTGGTTAACGCCGCCCTCCCGGAGCCATGCGCATCATCCGACGCATCTGCCGACCGCCCTCCTGTTGGTTGCTGCGTCCGCCCGACGGACCCGGTCCGCCCTCGCCCATCCACGCGCTCCCGCTCCCGATCACGACCTCATCGCCCTCCTGCAGGCCTGACCTGATCTCCGTCCATTCGAAGCTCGCGAGGCCGGCCTGCACCTCGACCGGCCGTGGCTCACCGGCCTCAAGCACGTCGGCGAAGGTCGTCCGCTGCTGCTGATAGAGCGCTTCGTTCGGCACTGCAACGACGTCCTCTTTCCGGTCGATGACGATGGAGACTTCGGCCGTCATGCCCGGGCTCAGCCGTGGGTCCGGCTCGTCCACCTCCACGCGGACTCGGAAGATCGTGACGTTCTCGATCTCCTCCCCCCTGGGGTAGACCTGCGTTACGCCGCCGGAGAACGTCTCGTCGCGGAACGTCTCGATCTCGATCTCGACGGGCTGACCGACCTCCACCTGCCCGATGTCGGCTTCATCAACCTCAACCAGGACGAACATGCGACTGACATCGGCGAGGGTGACGATGCTCGTGCCGGCAGTGATGCTCGACCGGCCGGAGGTGATGACGGTGCCCTGCTCGACGAACCGGTCAACTACGAGGCCATCGCGCGGAGCAATAACGGTAGTGTAAGCGAGGTTCTTGCGCGCGTTGTCCAATTGCGCGGTCGAGCGGGTGGCCTGAGCCCTCGCCTGAGACACCTGATGGACGGAGACATCGGTCTGCAGCGCGTTGGTTTGCGTCACGCGGAGCTGCGAGCGCGCTTCCTTGGCGACGGCTTTGGCAGCCTCAAGGTCGCGGCGCCGGGCTTCATCCTGTTTCTTGCCAGCCTGGGCGGCAGACAGGGCAGCCTCCGCCTCGCGGACGGCCGCTCCGGCGGCTTCCAGCTCCCGTTCAGCGACACGGACCTCAACCTCGCCCGTCTTGGCTGCGCTGAGGCTGGCCTTCGCCTGCGTCACTCTGGCCTCCGCTTCCCTGAGCTCCGGCGCCTGTTTCTGCTCCAGCGTGTCGAGGGCTGCCTTGGCGCTGTCGTAACGGTCCTGCGCATCGGCCACCCGCGTCTGGGCATCTTCGACCTGCTGCTGAGCCACGAATCCCTTGTCAGAGAGCCGCTGCAGCCGCTCGACGGCCTTCGTGTCGTTGCCCAGGGCCACCTTGGCCGCGCTTATCTGGGAGTTGGCCACGGCCCTCTCCTGCGGATGGGTCGCTTCTTTGAGTCGCTTGACGGCTTCCTCAGCGGCTTTGACCTCCGCGTCAGCCTGGCGGATCGAGGCCTTGGTCAACTCAGGCTGCGCCTTGGCCCGTTCCTCGGCCTGCCGGAGCCTCGCCTGGGAGGCCGCCAAGGTCTGCTCGGCCCGGCGTATGGTGGCCTCGGTCG
>CBFDAZ010000433.1:0-5329 GCA_965602825.1 uncultured bacterium | reverse complement strand
AAGACTCCATGAAACCGCTGACCGGGATCGCTGCAGGCGTACTGCTGTTTCCGAACGTTGGCTGTGCTCAGGAGGAGGCTCCGCCCCCGACACCGGGTGACCCGCCGCGCATCGTGCACCTGGGCGTGGTGGCCCCGGACGTTCTGTGCCTGGTCGTGCGTGCGGGTCGCGCCGAGCATGGCGCACAAGAGGCGTACGAACGGGAGGCAGGCGACCGGATCCAGGATCCGGAGCAACATCGATGGGTCATCAGGGACGGCCGCTGCATCGGTTCCCTGGTTGGCCATGAGGGGAATATCATCCACGGGCTCGACCGCGTCGTGGGGCAGCCCCTGGACACCGACTGGGCGAGCCGTACCGAGAGCTACGGTCTGTCCTCACCGGGCGATCCGCAGTATGCCCAGGCATCTGCGCCGGTCGCCGTGTACCGCAAGACGAAGCCCACCGACCTGGCGCGAGTAGGTCCCTGGCAGTTCGACAGCCCCGCCGAGCATACGATCTACCTGCGGCTGCCCCAGGCGCTGAGTGAGGGTCAGCGATACACCCTCGCCTTCGTGGGCGGGCCGCTCGAAGAGCAGAGCTTCGTCCACGAGCCGACGAAGAACCGAAGTGAGGCCGTCCACGTAAGCCATCTCGGCTTCCGGCCCGACGACCCGGCCAAGGTGGCCTTCCTGTCGTGCTGGATGGGGGATGGGGGAGGCCTGAAGTACGCGGAGAGCCTCGGCTTCAGTGTGCTCGACGACGCCACGGGTGAGAGCGTGCTCGAGGGGCGCCTTGCGCTCAGCAAGGCCGCTGACCAGATGGACGAGGATGCCTACAAGACGAACCACAACGGCACCGACGTGTTCCTCGCGGACTTCTCGAGCCTGGATCGGCCGGGGACCTACCGGCTCTGCGTCGAGGGCATCGGCTGCTCGTATCCGTTCGCTGTCGGCGATGATGTCTGGCGGGACGCGTTCACCGTCTCCGCCCGAGGCTTCTACCACCAGCGCAGCGGGATCGGGCTCGGGCCGCCGTACACCGACTACCGCCGGCCGCGCTGCTTCCACCCGGATGACGGCGTGAGGATCTACGCCTCAACGACGCCCCTGATGGACACGGGGAACGGCCTGAACCAGGAGGACAGCAACTTCGGGAACCTCGTCAAGGGGAAGACCGACGAGATCGTGCCGAATGCCTGGGGCGCCTACATGGACGCCGGGGATTGGGACCGGCGCATTCAGCACCTCGTCGTATCGCGTCTGCTGCTCGAGCTTGCCGAGCTGTTCCCCGACTACTTCGACGATCTGTCGCTCAACATCCCCGAGTCGAACGATGGGCTCCCGGACGTTGTGAGCGAGGCGCTCTTCAACCTCGATTGCTACCGGCGCATGCAGACGGAAGAGGGGGGAATCCGGGGCGGGATCGAGTCCTCAGAGCATCCGCGGCACGGCGAGGCGAGCTGGCAGGAGTCCCTGACGATCATGGCCTACGCGCCCGGCGTGTGGTCGAGCTACGTTTACGCCGGAGTGGCCGCCCGCGCGGCATACGTCTTGGAGAGCATTGACCCCGACCGGGCGCGGATCTACCTGACAAGCGCCATCCGGGCCATGGAGTGGGCGGAGCGGGAGTTGCCGAACCGGGCGGACAGAGATGACCCCCACGCCGTGAAGGACGACCGGAACCTCGCCGCCGCGGAGCTGTTCCGGGCCACGGGCGACGAGCGATGGCACCGCGTCTTCCTCGACACGACGGCACTCGCCGACCCGCAGGCCGATCTCTTCCTGTGGCAGAGCCACGACCAGGCGGAAGCCGCGTGGGTCTACGTACGGACGGAGCGACCTGGCCAGGATGGGCAGCTCACGGAGAATTGCCGCAACGCGCTCCTGCGACAGGCGGACGAACGCGTCGCTGCCGGGGAGCAGACCGGATTCCGCTGGGCGAAGTACATCTGGCGGCCGACGGGGACGGGCTCCCTGACCGCGCCCGAGGGGACGCCGCTCGTGCGGGCCCACGTCCTGACGGGTGAGGCGAAGTACCTGCGCAGCGCGGTGCTCGCCTGTCAAACAGGCGCCGGCGCCAACCCGGTGAACCTCTGCTACACGACGGGCCTGGGGCACGCGTCGCCTCAGCATCCGCTGCACGTTGACTCCCGGATCAGCGGACAGGTGGCGCCGCCGGGCCTGACGGTCTTCGGGCCGTCCAACCCGGAGCAGATGGGGCAGGACTGGGCGCTCAAGCTCGTCGATCAGACGTGTTACCCGCCGTCCCGTGAGTGGCCGATCATCGAGGCGTACTGGGACGTGTTCTGGTACCCGGCGATGTGCGAATTCACCGTGCACCTGCCGATGGCAGCCAATGCGTATACGTGGGGGTATTTGGCGGGGGAGGAACGACAGTGAACAGGGGGACGACGGTGAACAGTGAACAGGGGAACGGCTGACGGCCGGAGGCAGGATTCAGGAGTCAGGAGAACGGCGAAGACCAAGAGACAACGGCAAACGGGGGACGGCAAGACTCGGCCGGAAGGCGAAGGGCGATGGGGGGGGCGGGTCGTGCCGTTCGAGGACTGTACCAAGGCGCGCGTCGTCGGCGCGCCGCGTGGACTGTCCTCCTGGTGCCGTTTGCCGTCCGTAGGTCGGAGCGCTGCTCCGACGCCGTTAGCGTGGCGGGGCCGTTCCGCCCTTGGCGTAGGGGCGCGGACGTCCTCGTCCGCTGAACTGGTTGGCGGTGGCCCCGGGGTGGTGGTCGTCCCGAGGGTCGGGTTTCCTCCCGATCTGCTGCGCAATCGGGATCCCGACTCCGGGTCCGCTGGAGGTCGGGACAAGCCGAGCCGTCAGTTGGTTGCCGTGCGTCCCCGCCGTCCGTGCCGGCGGGTCCTCAGGCCGGTCACGATCTCACAGCGATGGATGGCGTTCTCGGTGTGCCCGTATCGTAGGCTTCGCGCCCCGTGCACGTAGGACAGGCTGCGGGCCTGTCGCCGGGCCGGAGGGGCCGGATGGCGTTGAGGCGCGGTGGAGGCGGCAGGGAATAGGTATGATATCCCCCGGATTTGCCCCGATTTGTCTGCATTCCACGGGCGGAAGGTCTTGCTCATAGCGCTATCGAATGGCAACTCCACGACCAATGCAAGTCCCAACGCGAGATTACTGGGACAGGCTCATAGTGAGGGTTGTGCCAGGTGGAGCAAGGGGCGAACGGCATCAATAACGAAATGATCTGCGCGGGAGGTGTGAGCTTTGGTATGGGCTGTGACCTGGGTTGCGATGGAATGCTGTGATCAGATCCCACTTCGCCGGCGGCATCCAGCTCTTCCACTAGAACGCTCATTCCTCCCCCACCAGAGGTGCTGAACCAGAGAATAGGCGAGGTGAGAGCGATGCGAACAGCCTTCCTGGCGGTCTTGCTGGTGTTGACGTCCATCTGCGCGCGAGGAGACAGGTTGGTGGTGACGCGGGTCTGGGACTCAGGTCATGGCAGCCTGCGGGGGGCGATCGAGATGGCCAACAGCAACCCCGCGAATGACCGCATTGTCTTCGCGCCGGGTCTGTCCGGCAGAGAGATCGCGCCGAAGACTCCCCTGCCCAAGCTCTGGGACGATGGGACGTGGATCGACGGCGACATCAACAACGACGGCGCCCCGGACATCGGCCTGAGCGGCAGGAATGTGGCAGTATCCGCCGACGGCTTGACGGTGCGCGGGGATAACTGCACGATCGAGGGCCTGGCCATCACGCACTGGGATGGCTACGGCGATTGCGGTCTCTACCTCAAGCGGGTGACGGGGTGCCGGGTGCAGTGCTGTCACATCGGCGTGAACCTGGCCGGTACGGCGGCCGTGTACAATTACAAGGACGTCTTCCTCAGGCAGGCCCACAACAACACCATCGGCGGGAGGGGGAGGGGCAACATCATCTGCGGTGGGCAGTCGGACGACCGCTACTACGGCCTTGACATAATAGACAGCAGCAGCAACTTAGTCTCCCAGAACTACTTCGGCACGAACCGGGCGGGCGACGCCATCCTGGGCGAGGGGAGCTTCGGGGTCTACCTTTTGGCCTACGAAGCCGCCACCCGACTGAATGTCGTCCGGGAGAATCTGTTCGCGGGCCTGCACACGGGCATCGCGGTGCAAGACGCCAGCAGCAACGTCATGGTGGGGAACACGTTCGGGCTAGCAGCAAACGGCCGCTCACACCTCAGGATGTGGGACACCTGCATCGGGCTGTTCAGCGGCTCCAACGGCAACCGCATCGGCGGAACGGCCGACTGGGCGCGCAACGTCTTCGCCGGCAACGCCGACACGGGGATCAGGATCGGCCCCGGCAGTTGCGCGAACAACCGCATTCTCGGCAACTACTTCGGCACAAACGCCGCGGGCACGGCCGAACGACGACTGCAGACGGGGATCAAGCTCCACCGGGGGGTCGGCGCGCAGACGATCGGCGGCGCGACGGCGGCCCACCGCAACTACTTCGCATCCTCCAGTCGAGACCCCTGGCGCGGGATTGTGATGGACAAGGGCGGAGATGACACGGTCATCCAGAACAACCACTTCGGGAACCTCCCCTCCGGGGCCCCCGCGAGCTGCGCCGAGGTTGCCATCAGCATCGACTCGGAGAGGGCCAGGATCCTCGACAACTGCATCACCGGGGCCGCCGACGGCATCAGCGTGGAGGGCTGCGAGCCCGGCGACGCCGTGCACATTTATGGGAACCTGATCCGCAGCTGCAGCGTCGGCGTGCGCATCCTCGACGATTCGGTCGTCCGGCTGGGCAACCTGGGCAATGCTTCTACTGCGGACGACGGCGGCAACCGCTTCCGCCGCAGCAACACGTGGCATATCCGCAATGAGGGCGGCACACGCACTCGCGCGGAGGGCAACGGCTTCGCTACCACGGTGAAGGCGGAGATTGAGGCGAAGATCTACGACAAGCTGGACGACCCCGCCCTCGGCCGCGTGGACTTCATCCCGCTGTCCGGCGGAGTCATGCCGACGGAGCATGCGGGCAGCGCGGTGACGTTCTTCGTCATCGGCGCCTCGGCCACGCCGACCGCCACCGGGGCGCAGATCACGTTCACGCTCTCGTCCCCGGGACACGTACAAGCCCGCGTACTGAACATCGCCGGGCGGCCTGTGAAGACGCTCTGCCATGCGAGGGGCTGCGAGGCGGGCGGCAACACGCTGCTGTGGAATGCTCAGAGCGAGAACGGCCTCCGGGTGCCGAACGGGACGTACCTGGTTGAGGTGAGCGCGAAAGCAGCGGATGGGACGCAGGCGAGGGCGTTGGCGCAGGTGAGGATCAGTCGGTAGCGGCACGGGAGCTACGCCGGAATCTGCTGAGGTGAC
>CBFDAZ010000432.1:0-5333 GCA_965602825.1 uncultured bacterium | reverse complement strand
AAGGTCACCTCACCAGGCGCGACGAGCTCGGGCTCCCGTCGGAGAGCCGCCAGTGCTTCCTCTCGGCGCGAGTGGAGCCGGCGTTGCCGCTCCTTGATCCGGGTGAGCTCCCCCTTCGCCCGCGCGTCGCCGTCTCGGGCCTTCTCGGTAAGCCGGGCTCGCGCGGCGGCCAACTCGGCGTCCTGGTAGTCGTAGCCCTTCCGGACGAAGTCCTCCCGTGCAGGCAGCGCCTCGATCATCGCGGCGCGGCGCTCGTCGGCGAGACGGCGCGCGGTCCGCTCCACGGCGAATGCCTTCGCAAGCTCGGCCGACGCCTGCGCGGCCGCGGCGAACCGCATGGCAGAGGCCGGCAAGCCGTCGCTGCCCTTCAGCAGTAGAAGGTGTTCCACCGGGCATTGCTCGACCTGGCCGCCTTCCTCCTGCCTGAGTCCGAGCAGTCGGCAGTCGAGCGTCTCCTCGTAGGCCAGCGCACGGTGATTCGGGTCCGCCCTTCTGCCGGTCGTGACCATGGCAAGATGGAACAGGTAGGGCTGCGAAGCGGTCGGGTCGACGAAGACGGCGCCCTTCAGGGCTTCGCGCTGGAACCTCGAGCGGACGTGGCCGCGGAACTGGTCGAAGAGCGGCTCGCCGGGGTGCAGCCAGATGGCGTCGCGCGGGTCCTCTGGCCTGTAGACGGTGAGGCGGCGACGCTGTTGCGGCAAGTAGGTGTCCAGCACGGGCAGGAGGGCGTCGAGTGCGCCGGGCGCCTCGGGCTTCAGTGCGAACGCGCCGTCGAGGTCGCCCTCCATGCCGATGTTGACCAGGGGAGCCGCCCGCTGCACGAACTGGCGAACGTAGCCGGGGAGCAGGCGAGCGTAGACCTCTTGCTCGACGCTCCCCTTGAGGCGCGGCAGCTCGCGCCGCACGTCGCCGCCGTCACCGAACAGGCGCCTCTCGCGCGCTGCGATGGCTCGGACCTGCTGGGCGGTGAGCGTCCCCTCGATCCTGCGCTCGATCTGTTCGGTGGCCTCCTCGGTGACGGCCTGCTCCAGGTAGTGCTTGACGGACACGTCCTCGAAGAGCCGCCCGATCACGTCGAACACCTTGTCGGAGCCGAGCTCCTTGCGGATGCGTTCGAGCTTCGTGAGCAGGGTCTTGAGCACGCGGCCCTCACGGGTGCTGCCAGCAACGAGGTTGATGATGACCACGGGGTCGTGCTTCTGGCCGTAGCGGTGGATTCGCCCCATGCGCTGCTCGAGGCGGGCGGGGTTCCAGGGAATGTCGTAGTTGACCATGAGCCAGCAGAACTGGAGGTTGATGCCCTCGCCGGCAGCGTCGGTCGCTACCAGGTATGTCGCGCCGCCCCCGGCCCCAGGCTTGCGGAAGAACTCGACCTGCTCCTCGCGCGCCCTGTAGTCCATGCCGCCGTGGATCTGCGCCACCTTGCCACCGAATCCGAGGCCCTCGAGGCGTCGGACGAGGAAGGTCAGCGTGTCGCGGTGCTCGGTGAAGATGATGAGCTTCTCGTCCCTGAACCGAGGGTCGCGGAGGACTTGGCAGAGCTTGGCGAACTTCGTCTCGTGGCCTGCCGCGTGGACTCGCTCCGCGAGGTCGAGCAGCTCCTCGACCTGGCGGCGCTCCTCCTGGAGATCCGCGAGCGAGGTGGCGACGACGGCGCCAAGGGCGTGTTGCTCTTCGGCCTCGTTCCGTTCGAGGCCGTCCTCCGTGCCCTCTTCGTCCGCCGTCATCTCGTCGAAGGCGTCGTGGACCCTCAGGCGCTGCTGCCGCGCGGCCAGTTGCTGTGGCGTGAGGCGACCAGACTCGATATCGTCGATGAGCCCGTCCAGCTTGGCGATGCGTCGCTCGAAGGACCGCATCAGGGCATAGGTGGAACTCGCGAGGCGGCGCTGGAACACTCCCATGGCGAAACGTGCGGCGGAGCGGTTCAGGATGCGGGCGCGGTTGTAGTACGCCTGGATGTAGGTTGTGGTGATGTCGTAGAGCTTCTGCTCGCCCACTTCACCCTGCGTGAGCTCGTAGCTGAGCGTATCGGAGATCCGCTCCGGGTAGATGCACGTGCCGTCGTAGCGGACCATCTCCTCCTTCGTGCGGCGGATGAAGTGCCGCTGACGCACGTCCCGCGGGCAGGCGTTGAACGCGTGGAGTGTGGAGAGCACCTCCGGCTCCAGAAGCCGCCACAGGCAGTAGTAGGGGAACTCCTTCCCCATGTGGGGCGTGGCGGTAAGAAGGAGCACGTGATGGGCGCGCCAATCGAGATGCCAGCGGGGCGTGCCGTTCGGGGTGCCCGCCAGGGCCTCGGCGAGCCGGTAGCGCTGGGTCTTGCGGACCGTGAAGTCCGGCTCCCGACGTGCCGAGAGCTTGTGTGCCTCATCGAAGACAACGAGATCGTAGGGCTCGACATCCGCTTCCTGAAGCCGGGAGAACATCCGGCCGCCAGCCAGAGTGTCCACACTGACGATCAGGAGACTGCTCTCCGCCCCCGTGAACGGGTTGCCGGCGCGGGCGTCGCTGCCAGAAGCGATGACGAACGGAAGGCTGAACAGGGTGCGCATCTCGCGCTCCCAGTTCCCGACCAAACCGGCAGGGGGGACGATGAGCACTCGGCGAATCAGGCGGCGCGCAAGCATCTCCCTGACGTACAGCCCGGTCATGATTGTCTTCCCGGCACCGGCGTCGTCCGCCAGGAGGAATCTGAGACGGGTCTGTGGCAGCATGCGCTCGTAGACGGCAAGCCGCTGGTGGGGGAGTGGCTCAATCAGGGAGGTCTCGGTCGCGAATGCAGGGTTGAACAGATGCCCGTGCGCGAGGCGCTCCCCTTCGGCGACGACCGAGACTGCCTCGGGATCGGCCGAGAAGTCGATGTGCGGCGGGCCCTGCCCCCGCGCGTCATATGGCGCCCCGGGTTCGCGGACCGTGGGCTCCTCGTGCGCCTTCTCCTCCAAACCATCGAGGCCGAGCTTCTCAGCTCTGACGATCCGATGCCACGCAAGTGCCGACGGACGAGACTTCCCGTTCTCCCAGCGGTTGACGGAGGCATAGGACACCCCCATCAGATCCGCGAGGCTCTGCTGCGTCAAGCCGAGCTTGGCGCGCAGCACCCTGATCCTGCTTGGGTAGTCACGTGGAACGGAGGGACGCATCACCTTGTTCCCAGTCTATAACACGAAGTCGCCTACCATCGAGTCCTGCCACGTGACTCATTATACCTGCTCGCGTAGGCAAGATCAAGAGTATATAGCACATGCTATGCCGCAGGGGTGACGCGCCGCCCCGCATGCCACAAGGGTTGTTCTATCAATTGGTTATGGCGTTGAGGTGGTCTGGTCCGGCTCGGCTAGGGCCTTTCTTGAGTTCCTGCTTACACGGGCAGGGGTTCATGGCGCCGACGACGAGCGCGGCGTCGCTGGCGCCGTGTGTGCTGCGCGAGGGCGTGGCCGCCGGCGAGGCCGACGACGACCACCTGGAGGACGGCTGAGCAGGCGCTCGCCACTGGCCGGGCGCGGCGCCCCCGTCTTGCCCTGGCCCCGTCCCCCTCGCGTCCTGGCCGCTCGGCCAGCGATAAACTCCCTGTGGTGGCACGGCGTTGCGCGCACACGGGCCATTGTGCCCGGTCGCCAGCCGGAATCGCGCGTGATGTGGTATAATCGCGAGTCAGAGGCACGCGCCCGCTGCCCCCGTGACGGCCCCGACCCGACGAGGAGGGCCTGGCCCAATGGCGCACGCGCTCACGACCACCCGCCCCAAGCCCACCGACCGCGCCACCGCGCGCGCACCCGCCACACCCCCACACGGGCTCGACGCCGACCGTCCGCCAAGGGTGTAGCGGGTTGCTGTCCCTATCCATGTGGTAGAATACCAAGGGGGAGAGAGCCGATTCTGGGCCGCGGCTAGCCTTAGGAGGCGAAGGCCGGCACGCTCACCGGCTGCCGCGGCCCGCATCTTCCGAGGGCTCGGATCAGCGGGACCGCCATGTCTGCCACTCAGGACCGCGAGGCCGCCCTCGCTGCGGCGCGGTCACACGCAGAGCTGTACTTCCGGGTGAGTCACGCGCGCGGCTGCGATTTCTACCGAGTCGAGCTGCGAGCACAGGCGGTCGCGTACTCCGCCGCAAACGATGTCGCGCTGGCGCTGGTCACCCGCATGCGCGAACAGCAGAAGGCCCGCCCTGAGCAAGAGCTAAACTCGGAGGCGCTTGACACCCTTGGCAAGCTGGTAGATGTGCCGGCGCCGCCGGTGGACCACCTCCCAAGCGACGAGGCTGTGGAATTCGCAAGAAGCGTTGAACTTGGCGACGTGATGGATCGGTTGCGGTCCGCGGTGGTCCCCATCCTCGACGTGCTGTTCCCGAACCACGAGCGGCCCCACATCCCGCTCATCCCGCCGCCGGGCCGCCGGGTGGGCGTGCGGGCGTTCTTCCAGCGGTGTAATTCGTGGCTGGTGGAAATGTTCAAGCGCATCAAGGCGGCGGAGCTACTGCTCCGAGCCGAAGCTCGCGCTGACAGGGACGCTCCGGTGGAAGTGGACGACGGCGCGCCGCCCAGGGACGAGCTTGCCGATGCCAAACGGGAGGGCCATATCCTCACCAAGAGCGAGAAACAGAGCGCTTCGTTCAGGAAGAAGACCGCGTACGAGAAGGCGATCTTCTGGCTGCAATGTTGGCTCACACGGCACGATCCCCAAGACATGGACATCAGCAAGAGACGCATCGCCAAGGACATCGGCTGCCAAGAAAAGACCCTTTACAAGAACCGGAAGGGCCGGGATAGGTTCCTGCAAGCGTACGAGTTCGCCGAGCAGATCGTCGCGGCTCAGACGAAGCCCGAGAGCGAGCGGGAGCGCGGATTCCTGGACCACACAAGATTAGACGAACAGGGACGACCAAGGGTTGACGTGATCGACCCGCGGCCAGGCATGGCGGACTTGGGTGCGACCCCTGCGCACCGCTATGTCGTAGACCCCGAGGACGGACTGTCGGCTGAGGACGAGCGGCGAATAGAGAGCGTGTCCCTGTTGACGGACCCCGACGACTCCAGCGACGAAGATGAGCGGGCGCCCTTCGGTGACTGAGGCCGACCATCGGTTCCACGCCTGCCTCACAGCGTAGCCGGCTACACTGACCGGCTACACTCCATCGACGTAAGTCTAGGTACCGCCTGGATCTCCTATGGGAGAACAGGCTACCCTCCCGGCAACGCCCATCCTCAGACGGAGGGGTGTAGATCGGGCTTGTTCCGGTAGAGCAAACAGCTTGACCGTCAACGGCCAAGGACGGCAACGATGGACGCCACGAGCACGACAACGCGGCCCCGACTGCGGCGGGAGTGGGGCCGGCA
>CBFDAZ010000431.1:0-5339 GCA_965602825.1 uncultured bacterium | reverse complement strand
GACAGGTCACATCCCCAACAAAGCCAAGCCGGCAGGCCACTCCTCGGCCTGCCGGCGACACGCTGCACCACGGGCAGTGGCCGGCTACCGTTTCGAGACGAACTCCGCCAACTCCTCGACCCGCTCTTCCCAGTGATCCCGGATCTTGAGGTATGGCCCCGTTGACTTCGCAACCAGGTACTCGCCCCGATCCGGGCTGTTCTGCTCGCACAAGTAGAGCAGGATGTGGAAGACATCGTAGTAGAGGAACTGGCCCCAGGCGTAGACCGGAAGGGCCCGGGCCTCATCAGCGGACGGGTTCACTCGCTCACAATAGGTATCAACGGCCAGCGCCACTCGATCCTCCACCTGATAGGGCGCCATTTCCCGATCGTGCAGCGCAAAGAGTAGGCGGCCGAAGTCGGCGACGCGGGCCTCGTACTGGAAGTCATCCCCGTTCGTCACCATCGGCTCCCAGTCCACGCACCCGAACAGGAACACCCCGTGGTTCATCCCGCGCGGAAGCTCCGCCAGCCCGTACTCCCGCGCCATGTCCCGGAAGCGCTCCAGCCGCTGCTCGGCGTCTCTCACCTGGTTCAGCATGCGGTCGTGGTGTGCCGGCGGCTTCTCGAGGTCCCGCACAGCCGCGAAGAAGCCCATCCGCTTCGGCGCCAGCGGCAGCTCCTCGGTCGGAAGCACCCACGCCCAGTCCTTCCGCGCGCGCCAGCTCGCCGCGAGTTCCCGCCAGTCAGCAATCGGCGGGTCGAAGTCCTCCATCGCCAGCGTCCACCTCGCATGGAGATCGGCGATCTGCGCCAGGTCCCGCCGGTTGGTCAGATCGGGGAGCGGGCCGCTGAACCACTCGAACATGGCGACCAACTGGCCGTCGATCTCCTGCCACGTCGTTCCGTCCTCTGCCGGTACCAGATGCTTGACGGGCACGCCCTTGTCGGCCAGGTGCTGCAGCAGGGCATGCTCCAGCGCGACGAGTTCCGGCGTCATGAAGCAGTGGTATCGCCACAGGCGGTAGCGGCCGGTCGTCGTCCGGATCCCAATGCCGATGCTCTCGTGCGGTTCGTAGATCGAGCCGACAGCCTCGAAGGTCCCCAGGTCGTACCGCTTCAGTGTAGCCTGCGCCAGTTCATCCAGGGGCATCGTGGACTCCCGCTCCTCAGGGCACTCGCATTCGCCGTACCAGTTGCGATCCATCTGAGCCACCTTCTCTCGTAGTCTCCGTCGAGCGTGGTGGACCCGTGCCTTGATCGTGCCGAGTGGCACGCCCAGCTCATCGGCGATCTCAGACTGGGACTGCCCCTGCAGGTAGAAGCGCGCCAGCGGCGCTCGATACAGGGCGGGCAGATCGTCCACCAGCCGCCGGACTTCCCCGACCGCAAGGCGCCGCTGTACCTCGTCGGCGGGGATGGGGGGCGGAGAGTCGAACACTGGCACCTGGGCACTCTCGAGCCCTCGCCGGATCGCCTGCACGGTCAGCCAGTTGAGACACACCGACCTGGTGATGGTCAGGACCCAGGCGCCGAACTTGCTCGGCTCGCGCAGTTCGGCCAGCCGCAGGTAGGCTCGCAGCAGCGCCTCCTGGGTAAGGTCCTGCGCGGGGTCCCAATCACGAGCCAGTCTCTCGGCCAGCCCCCGCACCGCCCCGCGGTGGCGGCGCACGAGTTCGTCGAAAGCGGCCTGATCGCCGCGCAACGTCCGGTTCACCAGTTCGGCATCGGATATCGGCACGGTCCAGTCGCTCCTTACTGCTAGAAGACAGGCCAACAACGGGAATGGTTGTGTAGCTTCCACCGCCATAGCTTGAAGCCTCTCGCTCGATCACCGTCCTGATGAAGGCTGCGGCGCCTCAGGCGACGAACCGAGCGCCATCCCCGGGGACACCGAGTCCGGACAGCGCCCACCCATTCGATAGGGGAGCTGCAAGTTGCAGCTTGCAATCGCGGTGGTCTACGTCGTCCACGACGGTGACGGCTCGCTGCTCGATCTCCATCTCGGGCAGATCGAGCGGCACACGACGGTCCCATACCGCATCTACGCGGCCGTGAACCGGCTCCAGGCCCAGTTCCGGGAGCTCTTGCTGGCGCGGCCGGATGTTGAGGTCTGTGACTGCGAATCTACGCGGCTCCGCGGCGTGCGGGAGCACTCGCACTACCTAACCCAGCTCGTGGATCGGGCGCTGTCGGATGGGGCCTCGCACGTGGCCGCCCTACACGTCGATTCGTTCCCCATCCGGCAACGCTGGGCAGCGGAGCTGGCCGCCAGGCTCAAGCCCGACGTCGAGCTCGCCGCCGTCGCCTTGCAGGAGATCGGCACCGAGTCCCTGCCCCGGACGACCTGCCTCTTCTGCCCGCGGGAGTTCTACTCGACATACGGTCCTGTCGTCACCGTGACCGACCTGCCGAGAGCCCACTGGCTCTACCGGCAGTACCGTAACCTGCGACCCGGCCCCGATGATCCAGGTGATCCGTACGGCTTCGTGCTCCACAACTGCCAACTGGGCTGGCACAAGATGCTGCGCACCAATGGGGCGGACGACCACTACCTGCTGGGCGGCATCTACGACGATCTCGTATTCCACCTGGGCGCCGCAGCTCCGGGACGCAGGTTCTATCTGCCGCCCCCCTCCTCAGGCAATCGGGTCGTGCGCCGCAACCTCGTCCACCGGGTTGGCTCGGCTCTTGTCCCTCATCGCGTCCGTGCGGCCGTGCCGGACGGCATCCGTCGCCTGTGGAGTACAGCCGACGTCGCGCGGTCTGCCGACAACCGGCGAGCCTTTGAGGACATCCGGTCGAAGCTACTGGCCGATCCGCAAGCCTACATCAGCTACCTGCGGACCGGACGTCCCGGTGATGCGGAGAGCCGCGAGCCGTAGCCACCACTTGCCGGTAGTTGGCCCCGGGACCCCGAAGGTATTCACGCCGGCCGGGTTGAATCAGCCTCACCCAGGGCCAGTGCAGCACAACCGGCGCCGTCTTGCCTGGGAGGAGTGGGCAGCGATGAATGACCGTCTGACTGACCGCCGAGCCTTCCTGAAGACCTCAACCGGCGCCGCCGCAGCGCTGGCGACCGGGGTGACCATCCTGCCGTCGCGCGCCCGGGCGGCCAACGACCGTTGTGTGGTTGGCATGATCGGCGCCGGTGGCCGCGGCCACTTCCTGGCAGAACGGTTGCTGGAGCGGGATGACGTGGACATCGCCTGGGTCGGTGACCCCGACTCCGGCCGGTCTGCCCGCACGGCGAAGCTCGTCGAGGATCGTACCGGCGCGAAGCCCAAGACCACCCAGGACTTCCGCGACATCCTTGATGATGGCGACGTGGACGCCGTCATCAACGCCACACCCGACCACTGGCACGCCATCCCGACCATCATGGCCTGCCAGGCCGGCAAGGACGTATACGTCGAGAAGCCGGCCTCCCACAACATCTGGGAGGGCCGCAAGATGGTCGAGGCGGCCCGGAAGTACAACCGCATCGTGCAGCTCGGCACCCAGAACCGCAGCGCGCCGTATGTGCAGCAGGCGGTGGACTACATCCGCTCAGGTGAGCTGGGCGAGGTCCACTACGCCCGCGTCCTCAACATGAAGCAGCGCGGCACTATCGGATACAAGGAGGACGAGCCGGTCCCCGAGGGCGTCGACTACGATACATGGCTTGGACCGGCGCCCGAGCGCCCGTTCAATCGCAACCACTTCCACTATGCCTGGCACTGGTTCTGGGACTACTCGGGCGGCGACATCATCAACGACGGCGTCCACCAGATGGACATCGCCCGCTGGCTGATCGGCAAGGAGCACCCCAAGTCCGTGGTCTGCACGGGAGGCACGTTCTTCTTCGACGATGACCAGGAGACGCCGGATACGCAGGCTGCGCACTTCGAGTACGAGGACATGACGCTGGCCTTCGAGCTGACCCTCTGGACTCCGTACATGAAGAAGACGCCCTGGGACTTCCGGGATACCGACGACTTCCCGAACTGGCCCTTCAATGCGACACGGATCGAGGTCTATGGGACCAAAGGGCTGATGATGATGGGTCGTCACGGCGGCGGCTGGCAGGTCTTCGGCCCAGATTGGCAGGTCGTCGCGGACGGCCCCGGGCGCCATCCCCACAACCCGCACCTCGAGAACTTCTTCGAGTGCGTGCGGTCGAGGGAACGCCCCAACGCGGACATCGAGGAGGGCCACAAGAGCACTGTCCTCTGCCACCTGGCGAACATCTCGTATCGGGTGGGAGGGCGTCGACTCCACTTCGACGGCCAGACGGAGAGGTTCATCGACGACAAGGAAGCCAACCAACTCGTCAAGCGCAAGTACCGCAAGCCGTGGGTGATTCCGGACGAGGTATGAGGCAAGGGCCGCGTGCCGGCGGGCTTTCCAGCCCGCCACCGTCGTCGTCGTTCGGAGTACAGACTGAGCGCCATGCGGAGCCACAACCCATGAACCGCCGCCAGTTCGTGCAGACCGCCGTCGCCACAGGGGTCGCGCTGAAGGGCGTCTCCGGCGCATCCCTCGCCCAGCCGGAAGCGCGCGCGACCGGGGAGCGTGATGGGCTCCTCTACGTGATGTTCAGCAAGAAGCTCAAGGAGCAGCCGATCGAGGAGCTCATCGAGTCGCTGAAGTTCGTGGGAGCTGACGGCGTTGACCTGGCGGTTCGCCCGGGCTATCCCGTCGAGCCGGAGAATGTGGCCGAAGCCCTCGTGCCGGCTGCCGAGAAGCTGCGGGCTGCCGGCCTCGCCATCCCGATGGTGACGGCCCCCACGGATCTCACCAAAGCCTCGCTCCCGTACGCCGAACCGCTGTTCCGCGCCTGCGGCGAGGCGCAGGTCCCGCTGATCAAGCTCGGGTACTGGAAGGCGCCGACCCAGGCCTACTGGTCGGTTGTTGGGGCGATGAAAGCGGATCTGGAATCGTTCGTGGAGCTGGGGTCGAAGTACGGGGTCAAGCCCTGCCTGCATACGCACAGCGGCAGCAACATGGCGCTCAATGCGGCGGCGGTCATGCACATCCTGCGGGATTTGCCCCCGGAGGCTGCTGGCGCGTACCTGGACGTCGGCCACCTCGCCGTCTGTGGCGAGCCGCCGGCCCTCGCCTTCGCGATGGCGGCCGAGTGGCTCTCGGTAGTCGGCTGCAAGGACCTTGAGCGGGTCAAGACCGACGATGGCGGAACGAGGAGTCGCACCGTGCCCATTGGCGAGGGCTTCGTCCACTGGGGCGAGGCCATCAACTGGCTGGTGCAGCACGACTTCAAGGGCCCGCTGACGTTCCACAGCGAGTTCCCCTCACCGAACACGGAGCATCTCCTGGAGCAGACGAAGAGAGACGTCGCCTTCGTCCGCGACCTCGAAC
>CBFDAZ010000430.1:0-5358 GCA_965602825.1 uncultured bacterium | reverse complement strand
CCGACGAAGCGATCATCGAGATCGGTCCACAGCACAAGACCTTGTGGTATGAAGTCTTCATCGACTGATTCCACGCGCCCTCGTGGGAGCGCAGCCGCAGTGTGACGGGAGTCACACCTGTGCGGATTGGGGAGAAACGAAACATCCGCGAGGGGTCGGGAGTCAGAATCAGTGTGCCGGCCCACGCACTCCCCCTAACGCCAACGGACGGGCCCCGATAAGCGCCTGGGCGGTGTGGACCGGCACAATACGTTACCGGTCCGGGATTTCGTGCCGCATCGGCCCGTTCCCTCTTCCGGCGCAGAGGAGTCGCTCGACCTTCGTCCCCCTACCCCCTGGATAGAACCGGACCTGCCTTCTCACATGGCACGCCCGGAGATTCTCTCGTAGCTGCCCCCATCCGGTTTCGGCACCGACAGGACGGTATCGGGTTCACGAATCACGCCCCCAGGCGGAGGGGACCGAGAGCCCGTCAGCGAACTAAGGACTTCTGTCCCTGAGACTGCGCTCCGGGAGAAGGGGGCCATTGACGGCGCCCCTGTTAGGCAGCAGGGCCCCGGGGTTGCGGATTGGCTCTCAGCGAGACCCTTCGATGATCCGCTTACACAAGCACGCCGCAATACTGATCGCCAAGAGCGAGGAGGCGCTGTCTGACCTCCTGCACGCCGAGCACGCGCGATCGTTGATCGGGCCGCTTCTGTCGCCGGAAGCCGCGTGGCTTGACCATCAGCGGATCGATGAACTGCGTGCCCTGCTCAAGCGGGCGGGGTACACGCCGCGCCTGATCGTGGAAGAGGACGGGACGCCAGAGCGGGCGTGAGACGAAGGCCGGTCGGGGACTGCCAGACGGGTGCCATCACCAGCAATGAGGCCGGAACCAGCCAAGGCGGAGCGGGGCAATGCGGCGGAGCTATTGGCCGCTCTGCTGGCTGCGTGCCCGGCGGATCTGCTTCGCAAGCTCGAGGCCCGGGCCGGCGTCAAACGCAGCGGCTCGAAGGCCCGGTCACCAGGGCAGCTGGCGAAGGCTCTGCTCGACGCGGATCGTGTGGCGAAGGAAGTCGCCGCGTGCCCCGCAGACGACCGGGAATTCCTGGCCACTGTGGCCCGATCCGGAGGCGCAAGGAGCGTGGCGGCGGCTGACTGGTGGCTCCGCCGGAGGGGCATTGAGAACCCATCCCTCGTCCTCGGCACGCTGGCAGAACGCGGGCTGCTGTTCTATGCTGATCCGGGGCACAACGCACCGGCGAACCCCCTTCCTGATGCCGAGAGCCCGGCGAGCGATAGCGCAATGGCTGCGCCCTCCTCAACACACCTCTGGGTGCCTGATCCCATACAGCAGCGTCTCGGAGAGCTACTGCCGCCAGAGCGGCTTCCCGAACAGCGGGACCCACTGGTCGTGGAGACGTCGGGGCTCGCCGATCTGGTTCGAGACCTGTTCGTGCTCGCGCGATTCGTGGCGGCACGTTCCCCCCGTGTCCTGACAACCACCCGGCACATGGCCCGGGACGACTTCGTCGCACTGGCGGGCGAACTCGGGCAATCGGCCCGGGCCGAGAAGGCTCGTCGCATCGAGCAAGTCCCGGAGTTGCTGTGGCTGGAGGCGGTCGCGGTCGAGGCGGGCTTGATCGCGGTTGAGGGCCGGAGCTTCATCACAACACCGCACGTTGAGGTTTTCTTCGGCATGAGCGGCACCGAACAGTGTCGCGAGCTGTTGGCGGCAGTTGTCACCCAGACGCGCTGGGGTGAGCTGGAGACGGCCCCCGAGCTGGTTGTCGACCGGTCATCCACTGCCCCTTCCGGGCATTCGGACATCCCCTCACCGGGCGCACGCGTACGAGCCCGGCGAACGGTTCTCGACATGCTGCGGAGTGAGGCAACGCCCGGCTGCTGGCACAGCATCGACGCCCTGGCGGAGCGTGTGGTCGACCTGCGCCCTGAGTTCCTCGTCCGGCGTCGGCCGCCGCACGGCAGACCAGAGCGGCGGGGCGCTACGCCGGAGTCGATCTACCGCGGGCTTGCCAGCGGTGATCCTCGCCACGCCAAGCCCATCGGTATGGTGAGCGGCTGGCCGGCGGTCGAGGGCGCCTTCATCACTCGCTTCGCGGAGGTCTCGCTGCGCAGGACCGGCGTGCTGGAGGTGGGTTCAGGCGAGGAGGGAGGGTGTTTCAGCGTCACGGAGCTGGGGGCCCGCGTGTTGGGCCTGACCGAAGAGGCCGCAGCCGAGGCGCCGGACGAAAGGCCGCCCGGCCGTTTCTTCCTGCAGCCCAACTTCGAGATCATCGCCGATGGCGGCGGCGACAACATCCGTGCGATATGGCGGCTGTCTCGTGTCGCCGAATTGGTCTCGTTCGATCGTGCGGCGCTACTGAAAGTAACTCGAGAGTCGGTCTGCGATGCGCTGGATGCGGGCATGACCCGTGACGAGATCATCGCCGCCCTTAACGACAACGGACGCGTGGACCTCCCCCAGAACGTCGCCTTCTCAGTGGAAGAGTGGATTGACGCCTACGAGCGGTACGAAGTGCGGACTGGCACCTGGCTCATCGAGACCAGCCAACCCGATGAGTTGGACGATCTCGAGCGCGCGCTGCCCGACTGCCTCGAGCGCCTTGGGCCG
The DNA here is from genome assembly GCA_965602825.1 of uncultured bacterium. Classification (GTDB taxonomy): domain Bacteria; phylum Armatimonadota; class Zipacnadia; order Zipacnadales; family VGFC01; genus CBFDAZ01. Next base: position 2,741 of record CBFDAZ010000430.1, on the reverse strand, counting down.
AGCGCAGCTCGGATCAAGCCGGAAGCTCGGCACAAGGTGGCCAGCGCACTCGCCGGGCGAGACGACGTGATCGAGGTCGATCACAGCGCCGGCGTCGGGGCGGCATTCAGTCTCGACGACCGCATGAGGGTCACGCCCGACCCTTCGAGGTGGCACTGGTACCTCGATCACATGCTCAGCATGATTGGCGAACCGGCCCCGCGCAAAGGGCGGGACCCGCGGTATCGGCTGACCCGGCAGTCGGTCTGTCGGGCGCTGGAAGGTGGGCTCACCGCAGAGGAGATCCGTTCGTTCGTCGAGAGCGGCGCGGATCGGCCACTATCCCCGACACAGGTGCTTTCGCTCCACGGCTGGCTCGGTTTCTATGAGGCTGTGGAGGTGGCTTCGGTTACCCTTCTTCGGGTCCCGCAGAATGCCGTCGCGGACTTCCTGACCGTCCCGGAAGTCCGCGACGCAATCATCGGCGGCATCGGGTCCGGGGTCTTCCTGGTGGATGGGAAGGCGGCAGGCAAGCTGGCGCGTTTCCTGGAGAAGGCGGGCATCGCCGTCGAGTGCGAGATCTGCGCCGTGCCGCTGAAGCAGGAAGCTCCGGCGGAGCCGTCGGTCGCGCCTGCCGGCGCATCCCCACAGCACTGGGGGCGCCGTCGGTGGCAGATTGGCGATGCGGAGGAGGAGAAGGCCTCTGTCTTGCAGGCCGCGATTGACCGGCGGCAGCGGGTTCTCGTTGACTACCGCTCCGTCGTGCAGGGCGAGCCCAACAAGGAACTCGTGCTCAGTCCCCAGGACCTCGAGGAGTCGCGTTGGGGCCAGCGAAGGCTCCACGCCTACTGCCATTGGCGGAAGGCACACCGCACCTTCGACGTCTCGCGCATGGACGCAATCGTGACCCTTGACGAGCCCGCGAGCCTCCCCCCGGCGCCCGACTCAGGAGCCGCGGAATGAGGGTGCTGCCCTGATGTCCCCCGATCCCTCCAACCCCCTCATTGTGCAGAGCGACGGCACGGTGCTGTTGGAGGTCCAGAATCCCCGGTACGAGGAAGCCCGGGACCGTCTCGCCCGCTTTGCCGAGGTCGTCAAGTCGCCTGAGTACGTGCATACATACCGCATCACGCCGCTGTCACTGTGGAACGCCGCGGCGGCCGGCACGGGGCCCGACGACATCGTGCAGGCACTCGACAGCCTGAGCAAGTACGATGTTCCGGGGAACGTCAAGCAGGACATCCGGGACTACATCGCGCGCTATGGCAGGCTCAAGCTCGTCCGCAAGTCCGGGCGCCTGTTGCTCGTATCGGAGGACGAGCTGCTGCTGGTCGAGATCGCGCGCCAGCGCGAACTGGCCCCGGTGTTGGCAGAGCGGGTCTCGCCGTACGCCATTGCGGTGGACCCGAGCCAGCGGGGGCAGGTAAAGCAGCGTCTCGTCAGACTGGGATGGCCCGTCGATGACCTGGCGGGGTACACCCCGGGCGCCTCGCTCGACGTGGCTCTGCAGACACCGGCCGCCTCCGGCAAACCCTTCGGCCTTCGCGACTACCAGCAGGATGCGGTGTCGGCCTTCTACGCCGGAGGGTCGGCCCGCGGTGGCAGCGGGGTCATCGCCATGCCGTGCGGAGCCGGCAAGACGATGGTCGGCATGGGGGCCATGGCGGCACTGAAGTCGTGGACGCTCATCATCTCGACCAACACGGTCGCCGTTCGTCAGTGGATCGATGAACTGCTGGACAAGACGACACTGCAGGCTGAGCAGTTGGGTGAGTACACGGGCGAGCGCAAGGAAGTCCGACCGGTCACCGTTACCACATACCAGTGCATGACGTGGCGTCCGAGGAAGGACGCCGACTTTCCGCATCTGAGCCTGATGACCGAACACGATTGGGGCCTGATCATCTACGACGAGGTGCACCTGCTGCCGGCCCCCGTGTTCCGAGCCACCAGCGAGATCCAGGCCCGGCGGCGGCTGGGCCTGACGGCCACCCTGGTGCGCGAGGATGGGCGGGAGAGCGAAGTCTTCTCACTGATTGGGCCGAAGCGGTACGATGTTCCATGGAAGGACCTGGAGCAGCAGGGCTGGATTGCCCAGGCGGTCTGCTACGAGATCCGGGTCCCGATGCCCCGCGAGGCGCGCGTGGAGTACGCCGTTGCCAGCCGGGGCATCCAGCACCGGCTGGCAGCCGAGAACCCGCAGAAGATGGGTATTCTGAGGGAACTCCTCGACCGCCACCGGGGCGACCAGGTGCTGGTCATCGGCCAGTACCTGTCCCAGGTCCGCGCGATTGCCAGGGCCACGAGCGCGCCCCTGATCACCGGCCGTACGCCGACCGTGGAGCGGCAGCGCCTGTACGATCTGTTCCGCCGGGGCGAGACCAAGCTGCTGGTGGTGTCGAAGGTCGCGAACTTCGCCATAGACCTCCCGGATGCCAACGTTGCCATCCAGGTATCGGGGACCTTCGGATCGCGGCAGGAGGAGGCCCAGCGCCTGGGCCGCATCCTCCGTCCCAAGACCCACGGCGGCCAGGCGACCTTCTATACGCTCGTCTCCAAGGACACCCGCGAGCAGGACTACTCGGCCAACCGGCAGCTCTTCCTCACCGAACAGGGCTACCAGTACCACATCAGCACCGGGCTGCCGACGGAGTGACTCTGGCCCTAATCGCGCCCCCCGTAGGCGCCATTAGGGCCATCATCCCGATACGTTGACGTGAGGAGGGGCCGAATGGGGCAAACGAACACGAAGTGTTCGCGGG
>CBFDAZ010000429.1:0-5365 GCA_965602825.1 uncultured bacterium | reverse complement strand
CCCGCTTCGGAGGCGAGTCTGCGGTCCACCTCGCTGAGGATAGCCCGAATCTCTTCGGGGCTCAACTCCTCCGAGTCAAGCAGTTGACTCACCAGCGCCTCCGCTGAGCCGGAGAAGAAGCGATTCAGGACCTCCTGCAACGAGCGCCGCCCCATCTGCTCCCGCGTGACAAGCGGCCGGTAAACGTCGCTGCGTCCGTCCCGCTCGCTGGTCAGGAAGCCCTTGTCCCGCAGAATCCGCATGACCGTGAGCACCGTGTTGTAGGCCATCGGCTTGACGGGCTTCAGGTGCTCCTGCACATCGCGCACGGTCGCCTCGGAGAGCGTCCATACGGCATCCATGATCAGCGTCTCGAGCGGCGTCAGCCGCTTCGTAGTGCGTTTGGGCATCAAGCAAGCACCTCCTCCGCGACAACTAAAGCCTTAGTTGGAGGATAGCATACACTGAGGCGCTTGTCAACTAGGTTCTTAGTTTGCGGCGGCGGAATCCGGAGGTCCGAGTCTGGAGCCGGCACCGCCGTTTGGTCCCGAGGTCCTGCGGTCCTCAAGTCCTGCACTCCTCAGGTCCCGCCGTTCACTCAGTCCATCAGTCGCACATTGTACTGCCTCGGGCCGTGGACGTAGCCCGAGAATGTGCCTTCGTCGAGCGGCGCGGGAGTGTAGATGTAGATGGCGTCGGCGCAAGGGTCGTAGAGGATGAGTTCCTCCCGCTCATCGCCGCACACATCCGCGGGGATGCAGTGGTACCAGCCCTGATTGTCGCCCGACGGCTCGGGCAAGTCAGCGAAAGCGGCAACCTCACTACCCCGACCATCGTACAGCGCGGCAGGACTGTAGATCAGGGCGGGCTCGTCAGGGCCGTTCCAGTGGATCAGCTCCAGGCCGGTGTTGTTCGGCGATGGCTGCACCGGGAATCGGTTCAGGATCTCGCAAGTCGATCCGACCACCATCAACTCGGGGGCGTGACCATCGAAGCGGACCACCAACTCCGGGCCCGGACACTCGGCAAGCACATTCCCGCAACGAATCTCCTGCCCGTGGGGGACCATCTCCATGCCCAGCGAGAATAGCTCGGTCCCGTGTTCATCCACGACACGTCCGCCCGCGGAGAGTATCGCCCGTGGCTTGCCGTCGGCCCACGGCACGATGGCGACCGAGTCCATGTTGTCGCCCAGGTACTGCTCCCACAGGGGCTGGCCGTCGTCGTCGAGCAGCGCATGTCCCAGCAGGACCTCGTCCCGTCCATCACCGTCGATGTCCCCCACCGCGGGGATGTAGGCGTTGTGGCGGGGGTAGATGTTGTGCTGGCTCTCGTAGCTCCAGAGAAGCTGAAGCTCGCCATCAAAGGCGAAGACCGTCTTTCCCACCTTGACGACGAAGTCCCTCGGCTGCCCCGTCCCCCGGAGGTCGGCCAGGAACAGCCGCTGGTGAACGTAGTTCGCCGGCATGACCTTGCCGTCGATCTTCGCGTCAGCGGCGCGCAGCTCGGCCGGCCGGGCACGCTTCTTCAACTCCCCGGTCTCGCCGTCCAATACGATGATCTCGATGTCGTCCATCACCCACTGGTGCGTTTCGGCCGCGCCGGGCTCGAGCATGAAGGCGAGCACTTCCATGCGCCCATCGCCGTCGAGATCTCCGATGGCGACGGGGCCCGGCCTCGCTGGCCACTGCACTCCCGCTTCCTTGCTGTCAACGGTCCGCACCGCCCGCCGCGAGTCGCCGTAGGTCCAAAGCACTTCGCCGTCCAGCGTGAAGGCGCCAATGAAGCAGGGCTTCATCCCGCCTGCCACGGACTTGAACAGCACGAAATCGACCTGGCCATTGCCATCCAGATCGCCGATGCGTACATCGCCCCCGAACCTCTGATCGGCGTCCGTTGGCCACGGCGTGAGCAGTTCGTCCGGGACAACCACCTTGCGGTACAGCAGCGGTTGGCCGCGTTGAGGCTGGGACATGGCGAGACTCCCCGAAGCGAGAATGACCACGAGGGCAAGGCGACCAATCCGAGGAAGTGGGGAAGATGGGGACCCAGGTCGCATGGCGGGAGATTCGGCTGGCTGCCACACGATCCTCCACCAATCCGAGAACGCTGGTGTCTCTCAAGCTGCCGAGACGAGGAGATTGGGAATGGAGTTCTCTTTCCACAGCCAGGTTGCCAGCGGCAAGGCCTCGCTCGCGGAGGTTCTGCCGCTGATGGCCGATGCAGGCATGATGAAGGTCGAGAGCCGTTCCCGCGCCATCGACTGGTTTAGCGCCGATCGCGATGCGGCGCGGCAGCGCGTTCTTGAAGCCCTTGCCGAGACTGGGGCGGAGCTCTACGCCGTCCACTCGCCCTTCGGCCCGGATGCCGACTGGTGCGCCCCCGATCGGGCCATCGCCGATGCCGGGGCCGACGTCATGGGCTACGTGATTCCCACCGCCGCAGAGCTGGGCGCCTCGATCGTCGTCATCCATCCAAGCCGTGGTGAACCGGGCGAGACACCTGCGCAGATGCGTGCGCGCGTACGCGCCGGGCTCGAACAGCTCCTGCCCCTGGCAGAGACCGCAGGCGTCAAGCTGGCCCTTGAGAACATGCCGTGGAAGGAGCAGACCTCGCAACGATTGGCGCCGCTGATCCGGAAGATAGCTTCAAACCATCTCGTGGCCTGCCTCGACGCCGGCCACGCGAACATCGCCGAGGGGGCCGTCGAGGCCGTCCACGCCTTCGGGGCCTTGATCGGTCACCTCCACCTGCACGACAACCACGGCGAATCAGACGAACACCTCATACCGCCCAACGGCACCATCGACTGGCCCGCCTTCTGCGTTGCCCTGGATGAGACCGGCTTCGCCGCGCCGTTGAACTTCGAGGTCCGTCCCGCCGTGAACCAGGGCCTCTCGCTCCGCGAAGCGCGCGAGCACCTGGAGCGGTTCTTCGGCTCCCTGTGGGCGGCGTAAGCACGGGGCGCCCGATCTACCAGGTCAGCCCTACCAGGTTCCCGTCCGCCGCAGTGGTCACCGCCTTGAGCTCGCCCGCGCCGGCCGGGACAGCGGCGACGCGAAGCGACGTGGCTCCGAGGAGGAAGGTCCCCGCCCATTCCCCGCTCGCCGCGTTCAGGACGCACACTCGGCCCTCGTGGGTGACCGCGCAGACCTGCCTGGCGTCCCCCTCTCCGACCAGGCAGAGGTCGATGACCGGTGACCCGAGGTCCTGTCGCCACAGAACCTCGCCGTCCGCCTCAACGGCGTAGACGTTGAATGACAGCGATCCGACAACTACCTCGTCCGTGCCGTCGCCGTCGAGGTCCGCGCACGCCAGAGCCGTGACCTCATCGCCCGTGTTGAGCTGCCAGAGGAGCTTGCCGTCGGCGCCGAGGGCGTGGACGTTCGTGTCGGCGCCCCCGAACAGGACCCCCTGCTTCCCATCGCCGTCCAGGTCGCCCATCGCGACCGCATTGGCCGTCGGGCCGGTGCGAGTGGAGTAGCTCCACACCTTCTCACCCTCCGCGGAGACGAGGTGCCACCAGTAGTACTCGGTACCGCAGGCGATCTCGTCCCTCCCGTCGCCATCCACGTCGCCGGCCGTGCCGGCCGTGCTGCCGTGGACGCTCTCGTAGTGCCACAGTTCCTTGCCGGACTCGTCGAGGGCGTAGTACCGCCAGTTATCGCAACCGGCGATGACGGCGGTCTTCCCGTCACCGAAGTCCGCGCCGAACACAGTGCGAACGTGCGCGGCGCGTTTGTAGTACGGCACGCTGAACTGCCACAACAGGTCGCCGCTCGGGCGGAGAGCCGTCACGACCGCACCCGACGAGCCGGCAACCACCGCCGGGCCGTCGTCGAGGATGGAGATTGCGGTGACGTCGTTGACGGCCCCGCCTGTGTCGTAGGACCACCGCAAGCTCCCGTCGCTGTCGAGCAGGTAGACCTTGCCGTTGCTGCTGCCCGCGATCAACTCGGCCTGGCCGTCGCCGTCCACGTCGGCCGCGTTCAGGGCCGCGAAGGTATGGGCCGGAAGCCGCTCGGCGGCCTGGGCCTGAGCGATCTCGTCGAGACCTTCGCGGTTGCCCCAGACCTCCAGCTCCGCCAGGTAGATGCCGGCCGCGGCCGGCTTCTCTTCGGTGTCTGCCGGGAGTTCGACCTCGTCTCCCGTGCGCGGGACAAGCGTCAGACGCAGCTCGGTCGCCTGGCCCTGGATCGCGTCGAAGGCGTAGACATGCGGCTTCCGCGGCTCGCCGCCCCAGTTCGGGTGCGAATCAGTATCCGTCAGTTCGGCCAGCACGCGGCTGTCGGCCTGGAAGCCATCGGTCGAGCCCTCAAGGCGGATCGAGCGGATCTGGAAGACCTCGTTCTTGCTGGAGGAGGTAGCGTGCCAGGCCTTGAGGTTGACGGCCGAGACGTCGTAGACGGCATCGAGCTTGACCCGGACGGTGACCGCTTGCCCTTCGTCCCACATCACGCCGCCGCTAGTGGAGAGCAGGTCGCCGTCGACGAGGCTCGCCAGAGCGTTCGCCTCGCCTTCCGCAGCGAACACGTTGCGTTCGAGGGGCTGCGGATCGCACGAGAGCTTGGCTCCGGCGTCGACGGCCTCAAAGGCCTCGCGGTTGTTCGTGAGGAGATACGCCGGCAGCTTCTCGCGGTAACTGAACACCTGACGGAGGTCGGGGAGACCCTCGGGGACCGGGGAGCCGGTGGGTGTCGGGGCCGGGAGATTGGCGGCGCGCGCCAGAAGGTCGCCCATGAGCTGCCCGATCATCGTCACCTCGGGGGGCAGATCGCGCTCCGTACGTCCGGCCGGCACGGGCATCTCACCCAGGTACGGGGTGAACACGTTGGTGGCCTGCTTGGCATCGACCGTCGCGCGCAGCTCAGGCAGATCCAACTCGACGTCCACGGGCTCATCCGCCGATACCGACTGGCCCATGTAGCTCAGATTGCGTAGACCAAAGATCGTGATCAGCTCTGAAGTGGCCGCGAAGGCATCGGCCTCGATGGCCATGTCGAGGAACCGGGCCTCGGTGTTCGGCGCGATGACGCCGGCGAGCACCGGTGTACCGTCGATCTCCGCGTACAGAATCCCCTCCTGAAGCGAAGACACCTTGACGTTGGGAGGCGTCTCGCCGGAGGCGCGAAGGACAGTGAACAGCGTCTCAGTCTGGCCGGCGGCGAGGTCTGTGTTGTAGACCTGCTGCAGGACGCGGACCACGGCCTCGTCGGCGTAGTCATAGCCGGACCAGTTCCTGCCGGTCAGCGGGTCATCGGTCAGCAGGGCCCTGCCGGTCTCGGGCGAGACGATCGCCGCGTGCTGCCCGTGCTGCTCCACGATCATGCCGTTGCCGACCGGTCGGACGTCCCCCACCGTCTGCCAGATCGGCCGGAAGCTGTAC
>CBFDAZ010000428.1:0-5373 GCA_965602825.1 uncultured bacterium | reverse complement strand
GCCTGGCGCCTGGGGTACGAGCAGCACGGTGAACTGGCGCTGCGAGCCGTCTCCATGCCCGCCTCTGGCGACATCCCACAGCCGTCACACCTGACGAGGCTGGGTGGCACAGAGCACTTCGGGCTCGCGCACGTCCTTGCGTTCAGTTCCCCGGAGTTGGCGCGCCACGTCATCCAATCACAGATCACAGCCGCCGGAGGCATCGGGAAGCTCCCGTCCTTCCTCTACTCCGGGCTGGCAGCAGCCGCAACGGAGGTAGACGCGCACTGGGCCGTCGAGCTCCTGGAGGAGATGAACGCCGGTCAGCCTCAGGGCCGTGCGTCCGCCGCCCTCGCGATCGCCCGGTGTCTCCTGGACGACCCGGGCGACAGAGAGCGGGAGGTGTGCCTCCTGCACTGGGGATCACGCTGGCTTCCTACCGAGGACGACCGCTCCTTTGAGCGTTACTGGTTGGAGCCCCCGCCCACGGCTGTTCCCGTTCCTGGGGCCATCCCAGGAACGGAAGGCGCTCCCCCCGAGGCCGGGCTACGGCTGCTCGAGCCGCCACTGGAGCTCTGATCGGTCTGCGGAGCCCCGGCGCAGTTCTGCTCTGGCCTCTCGTCATCTCCCCTTGCTCATGATCGTCCGCCCGCAGGCGAAGGCCTGTCGTCCGACGAACATCGCTGCGCCAGCGGCCACCCTCCCACTCGACAGGGACCGAAGGGGACCACCGATGACACCACGCGAGCGCACCTTTGCCGCCCTTTCCGGCGGGAAGGCCGACCGCATCCCGCTGACGCTCTACGAGGGCTTGCTGCCGCGCGGACAGACCGAGCGCGAACTGCGCAACGAGGGTATGTGCCTGGTCTGCCGGACACCGGTAATCGCGGTCGATTCGCCCAATGTCAGCACGCGCACCGAGCCGTATCGGGAGGGCGGCTTCCGCTGCCAACGAGAGATCATCGAGACCCCCGTCGGCTCCGTGACGCAGGTCCGACGCCTGGGCGGGGGATACGGCACCAGTCTGCTGTGCGAGTTTCCCATCAAGACACCCGATGACTACGAGGTCATCGAGTTCATGTGGAACGACCAGCAGTACTCCCCCGCCTATGAGAACTTCCACAACGCCGAAGACCGCCTGCGCGAGGACGGCGTTGTGATTGGCAACCTCGGCTATACGCCGCTGCAGCACATGCTGATTCTCTACATGGGGCCGCAGCGCTTCGCCGAGGACATGGTGGATCGCCCGGAGCTCTTCTTCGGGCTCTACGAGACGATGAGGGAACGCCATCGCGAGCAGTACGCGATCTGCGCGGAGAGCCCCGCCGGCTTCTTCATCTACGGCGACAACGTCACATGCGAGATGGTCGGCGCGGAGCGATTCGAGAAGTACGTCGCCCCGTGCTACAACGAGTTCGCGGAGATGCTGCACTCATGCGGCAAGAAGCTCGGCAGCCATCACGATGGCATGATGAAGGGTCTGAAGGAGCAGGATGCCCGGACAAAGCTCGACTTCATCGAAGCCTTTGCGCCGTATCCCGACGGGGATCTGCCGCTCGCTGAGGCCCGTGAGGCGTGGGCGGACAAGGTGATCTGGATCAACTACCCCTCACCCGTTCACCTCCGCCCGCCGGAGCAGATTGAGGCGTTCACGCGGCAGATGATCCGGGACGTTGCGCCGGGAGATCGGTTCCTCGTCAGCGTGACCGAGAACATCCCCGACCAGGCGTGGCAAACGAGCATGCCGATCATATCGAGGGTGCTGAGGGAGGAGGGGGAGATCCGCTAGTGCCGATGAGCGATCAGGCGTACGTCCGCGAGGTGCGCGAGACGATCCGTTGGGCTTTCCGCACAGGTGGTGTGCTGGATGTGCTGAGCGCGAGGGAGCGGGAGGTGCTGGAGCTCAGGTACGACGCTGAAGCGAATGAGCTACGCACGATTGAGGAGGTTGGCGAGGCCTTCGACGTTGTGCGGGAACGCGTGCGCATGCTCGAGGCGAAGGCGATACGCAAGCTGAGGAAGGCGCGGAAGGCTCAGGCGTCCCCTGGCGGGCCGCCGCGAGCGAGTTCGTAGACGTTGTCCCCCGGCCCGGCCACCCACTGGTCCGGCTCGGGCGGCCCTACTACACGGAACCACTTTGACAGTACTTCGTGTCCCCGGCGCCGACGCTCCAGCGTCTCCTCGATGTGCGCTGCCGACCAGCCCTCCAGTACGCGCGTATGGAGTTCGTCGCGAATCTCCGCGTACTGAGCATCCTCGCCCAAGTCGTTCCACTCGTGGGGGTCGTCTTCGAGGTTGAAGAGCTGCGGCCGGTAGCCGTCGAAGTGCACCAGCTTCCACGGGCCTCGCCGGATCATGCGGGCCGGTGGCACGCCCTGGGAGGGGTAGTGCTCGCTGAAGGTCTCGTCCTCACACACCGTGCCCTCGCCGCGCAGGAGCGGGGCAAGGCTTCGTCCGTCCATGTCAGGCAGGGGATCGGCGCCGGCGAGGTCGGTCATCGTCGGGCCGAGGTCCACCAGATTGCAGACGTGCTGCGAGCGCTCTCCCTCGGGGAAGCGGCCAGGCCATGATACGATCAACGGGACAGAGGCAGAGCCTTCGTAGAAGCTGCTCTTCCACCACAGGCCGTTCTCCCCGGCCATCTCCCCGTGGTCGCTGGTGTAGATGACGACCGTGTCCTCGGCAAGCCCGGACTCCTCCAGCGCGGACAGCAGCTTGCCGACCTGCCGGTCGAAGTGTGTGACGATGCCGTAGTACCCCGCCCGGGCGCGACGGATCTCGTCCTCCGTGAGATCCTCGATGCCCCGGTTCTTTCGCCAGAGCTGCATGGCCGGGTGGAGGCTCTCGAAGTACCCATCGGGGATTTCGGGCAGCGTGACGCGCGGCAGGTAGTAATCCCAGTCCTCCGGCGGACAGATGAACGGACAGTGGGGCAGCACGAAGCCGGCGACGAGGCAGAAGGTTCGGTCGTCCTGTGAGCGGCCGCGCAGGAACTCGGCACTCCCTTCCGCCACTGCCTCGTCGAAGGCCTGATAGCCTGTGCGGCCGGGCCCGGCGATCTCGACAGCCTTCCGGCTCTGTCCGGTAGCGGCGAGGAGTTCGGGCGGCAGCGACCGGTTGCGCCCACCGATGTAGGCGGAGCCCATGGTGCCGACGAGGTGTCTCTCGAAGCCGTGCCGCTGGTCCGGTCCGACGAAGTGCATCCGCCCCGCCAGGACCGTTTCGTACCCTTTGGCGCCGAGGGCATGCGCGAAGGTCGGGATGTCGGAGGGCAGCATGCACTGGTTGCTCCAGACGGCGTTGTGGCTCGGATAGCGGGAGGTCATGAGGCTCATGCGTGAAGGCACGCAGAGCGGGGCAGGGCAGTAGCAGCTCTCGAAGAGCACGCCTCGTGCCGCCAGGCGGTCCAGGTTGGGTGTCTGGACCACCGGGTCGCCTTCGCAGCCCAGGACGTGCGGGTTGTGCTGATCGGACATGATGAGAAGGATGTTCGGTCTGTCTGCCACCGATGGCACGCTCCTTTCTCAACGGTTGCCGACAGGGCGTATACGGCGGTGGCTGCCTGGGCACCTCTGTCCGGAAGGGATGCTGGCGCCTGTCGTGCAATAGGGGATACGCTGTTATCGCCCAGCAACACGGTGGAGGTCTGACTCATGCCCACGAGCTTCACTCGACGGGAGGTTCTGGCGATGGGAATGCGCGGCATCTCGGCGGGAATGGTGGCATCCGCGCTGCCGGGGGTTCTCCGCGCTCAGGAGGGAGAGCGGCCGCGACGCAACGTGCTCTTCATCGCGGTCGATGACCTGCGTCCGCAGCTAGGCTGTTACGGGCACGCGCAGATGATCTCGCCGAACCTCGATCGACTCGGCGCAAGCGGGACGGTCTTCCGGCGAACGTACTGTCAACAGGCCGTCTGCGCGCCATCGCGGGCGAGTCTGCTCAGCGGTTGTCGGCCGGACACAACGCGCATCTACGAACTCCGGACGCTGCTCCGCGCCACCATGCCCGACGTGGTGACCTTGCCTCAACTCTTCAAGGAGCACGGCTATCAGTCCATCTCGCTGGGGAAGATCTACCACCACGGCAAGCGTGACGATCCGCAGGGCTGGAGCGAGGATCCGTGGGGGGCGCCCAACGCCTTCCCCGGCTGTGTGACGGAGGAGAAGCTCGCGATACTGCAGCGCCTGCGAGATGAGGCGCCCGACCAGCAGACGCGGTCGCGCATACGCGGACCGGCGACCGAGGCGGGCGATCTGCCCGACGACGCGTATGCCGACGGCAAGCTGACCGACAGGGCGATCGAGACGCTGCAGAGGGTCAAAGGCGAGCCGTTCTTCCTGGGCGTCGGCTACTACAAGCCCCACCTGGCCTTCGCCTGCCCGAAGCGGTACTGGGACCTCTACCCGAGCGGCGAGATCAACCTGGCCGACAACCCTTTCCGTCCGAAGGGCGCGCCGGACATCGCGTTGCACAACTGGGGCGAACTGCGCGCCTATCACGACATCCCGAGGCAAGGCCCGCTGTCAGACGAGCAGGCCCGGGAGCTGGTCCACGGTTACTACGCCTGCACCAGCTTCATCGACGCTCAGGTCGGCCGCCTGATGGATGAGCTCGAGCAGCTGGGGTTGCGCGACAACACGGTCATCGCGATCTGGGGCGACCATGGCTGGAACCTGGGCGAGCATGGGCTGTGGTGCAAGCACTGCAACTACGAGACCTCGGTCCACTCGCCCTTGATCGTCAGCGCCCCCGGCCAGAAGGCCGCCGGGCAGCCGACCGATGCGCTGACGGAGTTCGTGGACATCTACCCGACCCTCGCCGAGCTGTGCGGTCTGCCGCTGCCCGACCACCTGGAGGGCACGAGCCTGGTGCCGCTCATGGACGACCCCGCGACACCGTGGAAGCGAGCGGCCTTCAGCCAGTACCCGCGAGGCGGGAACGTGATGGGGTACTCGATGCGCACCGACCGCTACCGGTATACGGAGTGGCTCCGGGGCGGCGAACAGGTCGTGGCCCGCGAGCTCTACGATCACCAGGAAGACCCGGGCGAGAACGTCAACGTGGCGGAGGCGCCGCAGAATGCGGAGACCGTGAAGGAGCTCAGCAAGTGGGTCCACGAGGGCTGGCAGGCATCCCGGCCGCCGGGGGACGGCGCGTAAGCCGCCTTGTGGGCTCAAGTGACGCGACACCCTTCAGACGTCCGGCCTATCGGGTCCTCGCTCCACTCATCCTGGCCGCCTGTGCCCCCCAACTGAAGGTGCTGCCACGCGGCCCATCAAGCGGCCGCGGTCTAGGCCGGTCTATTCACGACGGACGTCGCGGGCAACCCGCTCTTTTGAAAAAGAGCCGGTTTCCCGCACCCTTCCGGCAGAAAACTCTGTTTCGGTGTGCGTG
>CBFDAZ010000427.1:0-5375 GCA_965602825.1 uncultured bacterium | reverse complement strand
GGTGTGACAGGGAAAGCCCGCGAGGGCCTACCTATGTCGATCGTTCGTCGTGCATGGTCCGGGCCAAGTGAGCTGATTCCCTGGTGAGTGCGACGCCGCAAGCAACCGCCGATCCCGAACCGACGCCTCGCGAGCCCGGGCTGGTTGGGATCGGCGCGAGGTCGCTCATCGTTTCGGTGCTGCTGATCTTCGCCACCTACGTCGGCATCACCCGGACCGGGTTCATTCGTATCTGTTGGGTCCCCTACGTCATCCCACCGGTTCCGGCCCTGCTGTTCCTCCTACTGCTGCAGGGGCTGAACCTGGTCCTGCAGCGCGCGGAACGCTCGCTGCGCCTGCCGTCCTTCCTGCGCCCCTTCTCGCGCGGCGAGCTCTTCCTGATCTACGCCGCCGTCGCGATCTCTCTGTCCATGGATCGCGGCGGGTACATCATCCACTACACCCTCTTCCCGAGCTACTACGGCGACCCGATCAACCACTTCAAGGAGCTGTTCGCTCACTACCCGGCCTTCTACGCTCCGCAGGATGACCTGATCATCGCGCAGTGGTTCGAGGGCGCGCCAACGGGGAAGGTCCCCTGGTCGGTCTGGTGGATTCCTCTGGCCTGGTGGTCGGCGTTCAACATGACGCTGATGTTCGCCGTCATGTGCCTCGTCGCGCTGTTCCGCAAGCAATGGGTGGAGAGCGAGCGGCTGACCTTCCCGCTGCTCTTCCTTCCTCTGGAGATCGCCGGCGGCCTCGGCAAGGAATCCGTAACCACCGGCTTCTTCCGGAACCCGGTCATGTGGGTCGGCTTCGCCCTCGGGGCCCTGTTCAACGGGATCAACATCCTGCACGCCTTCATCCCTGCGGTCCCGGGCCTGGCTTGGGTGCAGCGCATCGATCAGGGCATGACCGAAGGCATCTGGCGGCATGTGCGGCCCCTGTCCATCAGCTTCGGGTTGGAGGTCTGGGGGCTGTCGTTCCTGGCTTCGGGGGAGGCGCTGCTTTCAGGCTGGTTCTTCTACCTGTTCATGAAGCTCGTCAAGGTCATCGGCCGGGAAGCCGGCTACCGCGGAGCGGGCTTCCCCTACTACATGCAGGTCAGCGCCGGCGCCTGCATCGCCTTTGCCGCGTATATGGTCTGGGTCGCCAGAGACCACCTCGCAGGCATCTTCCGTTCGCTGGTGGGGCGCGCGCCACCGGGCGACGAGGCCGAGCCGCTGCCTGCGCGGTTTGTCGTCCTTGGGCTGGTCGTCAGCACGGTCGTGATGATCTGGATGATGGTCCACGCGGGCCAGAACCTGACTCTCATGGTCATCTACTTCGCTACCCTCTACATGTACGTGCTCATCGCCGCCCGCGTGCGCGCCGAAATCGGGCCGCCGGTCGCCTGGAACCACCCCTACGGCTTCGACCAGCAGACACCCGTGCACCTGCTCGGAACGCGCGCCATCAACCGCCTCGCCGGCCCGACGGGGACGACGCTCTTCTACGGTCTCTTCTGGATCGGCCGGACGATCTTCGGACACAGCGCCGCCCAGTACCAGATCGACGGCATGCGCCTCGCCGACTTCGGCCGCGTCAACCGCCGCTCGATCGTCATCCTGATGCTCATCGCCTGTCTGGTCGGGATGGCTCTGACGTGGTGGTACCACCTGGATGTCGGCTACAAGTACGGGCAGGGGTTGATCGGGGAGAAGACCGGCCGCGCAGGCCGGAGTTGGGCGATGAACTGGTCGCGGGGCCAGTACCAGCTCCTCGACCACGCGCTCAACCGGCCTCAGCCGCCCGAGCCCGCGATCCTGGGCGCCTATGGCGCCGGCTTCGTCACCGCCAGCCTCCTGACGCTCTTCCGCGCCCGCTTCTCCAACTTCCCGTTTCATCCTATCGGGTTCATCCTGGCGACGCTGTACGGGGATAGCACGCCCTACTGGTTCGCCTTCTTCTTCGCCTGGCTCGCGCAGCGCATCACACTCCGGTACGGTGGCCTTCCCCTCTATCGCAAAGCCGTCCCAGCCTTCCTGGGCCTGGCCTTCGCTCACATCTTCATCGGCGGGATTCTCTGGCGGATCATCATCAACTACTTCATCGACCCCACCATCTCCATCCGCTACTACCTCAACATCGGGGGGTAGACGCGCCGCCCAGTCGTCCCCGCTGTTTCCGTGGTGGGAGGACAGGCGGCCTCGCCTGTCGCGATCCCGCAGGGATCGAGGCCGTTGGCGTAGGAGCGCCACCACACCGAAGGTAGCTCGGCCCCTGCGCCTACGGTTCGAGGCCAACTGGCGTGGATGGACTTATTGGGGGGCGCAACCAACCGGGGCGAGTTCCGGGTGCCGCTGCACCAGAGGTGAAGTCGGCGTCCGTGGCGAATCGCGCTGCAAGGTCGCACCCGTTCCGGCATGGCTGCCGCTAACCATGGCAGCTTTGCACTACCAGGAAGGTGGTGGTTTGCCGTGATGAAGCTGCAGCGGTTCGCCGTGCTCGTGGTCGCCGGTGCACTCGTGCTGGCGCTCGCCGGATGTCCGCAGAAGGCCCCCGAGGAGACCGCAGGTGCTCCGTCAGGCGTTCCCCCGTCGGGGGCCGGTGGCGCGGTGGCGCCCGATGCCGAACCACCTGCCGATGAGCCAACGCAGGCGGCTCTGACGCCCGATGACGTCAAGCAGGTGATGGAGTGTATGGCTGATGATGAAGTCGATGGGATCATGGAAGAGATCCTGGCGGGTGTTGAGGTCGAGGATAAGGACTCACCGGAAGCGATAACGGCGGCCCTGGATGCGGCCGCCGGGAACGCAGCGCTGGATGAGGCCGTGAAGAAGCATGGGTTCGCTGATGCAGCCGATCTGGCGGACAAGACGAAGCGAGTGCTACCAGGCCTCACCATCGCGCTGACGAAGGTGCTGGCCGAGATGATGGGAATCGAGGAGGGCTCGAAGGAGTATAACGAGATGATGGAGGACGACGAGTTCGCGGCTTTCCGGGAGGCCTTCGGCGAGCCGAGCGAGGAGGATCTGGCGGTAATCATCGAGGGCGTGAGGGCACAGATGGAGGAACAGGGCGGGGCCAAGAAGGTCGAAGAGCCCCAGTGATGTACTCTGTCTGAAGACCACGACATGGGGCCGGCCCCCCCTGGGCCGGCCCCATGCGCTTGCGGCGGGGTGCTCATACCGTGCAATCGGCCTCGCGAGCCCACGGACGAGACCCCAAATCCGGACGAAACCCAGAATCCGAGGGCAAAACCCCGGGACACCTTACCCGTTCCTCGCCCCTCTGCCATCCGGCCCTTCGGCCCGCAGACAGGCCGGGAGGCCTGTCCTACGGGGACGCAGATGACGCCGTCGCACGGACGGCGGAGACACACCGCGGCCAACTGATCGCGTGGGGCGAGTGCTGCGGCCGACTGCCCCTCCATTACAGGCCCCCGAGCGACACACTCCGGCACGCCGGACGAGTAAGTCCACGGACTTCCGCAGTATCACCCACTTCCCGGCGCGACCAGCGCAGCCCGCCCGTCCACCAAGCCAACCACCACACCTTGATCGGTGGCCAGCAGGGCCGTCACCCGCGCCCCGAGGTCCACGCGGCCCTGCGGCTTCAGACCTGTAGTAAGGAAGTACACCTCTCCCCCATCGCAGCCGGCCACAACGAGGCTCTTCTCCTGTGCCCCGGCCGGGAGGAAGCCGAGACGACGGACCGGCTGACCGAGGAACACTTGGTTAACGACCTTGCCCTCCCCATCCAGGCAGTAGACATATCCGGTCTCCGAAGCAACGAAGGTCCGCTCCTGGCCGTCGACCATCTCGATCTCGACGTCGAGCACCGCGTACCCGAAGTTGTTGAACCGCCACTCTTCGCCGCCCAGTGCCTCGCTGCAGAGGAGGGCGCCCGTCGATGACCCGTTGACGATCTCCAGCTTGCCGTCGCCGTCCACGTCTCCGAAGTCGAACTCAACGTCGCCGAGCTCTGAGTAGCAGCCCCGCAGGGCAGCGCCGTCCGCCGATTGTATCTCGACCGCACCGTACTTGTTCGCCGCCAGAATCTCCTGTACGCCATCGCCGTCCAGATCGGCCAGTCGGATCTCCCGCGTCCCATGCTCGATTCGATCGAACAGCCACTGCCGCTCCAACGCCGTATTGAGCCGGGCCAGGCAGCCATTCAGCGTCCCGACGATGATGCTCGGCTCACCCGTGCCCTCCAGATCGCCGACGACGACATTGCTAACCCGCGGTTGCCGGACGCTACTCGTCCCGACGCGCAGGGGATAGTCGATCTGTAGCGCCCTGAGGAACTTGCCCTGGCTGCTCAGGACATACAGGCTCTCGTCGTCACATGCCACCACGATCTCGGGCCCCTCGGCATAGCGTTGCTCGTCTGCCGTGTCCAGATCGGCGACGCACACATCGTTCACCCGCGCGGAAAACCCGAATCCCCCCACTGCCTCTGCGCTCTCGTCCGTCCACATCACCTCGTCACCGGCCGCCACCAGAAGCCATGTGTCAGGGATGCCGTCTGTTGTTTTCAGGACACGAACCGGCTTGCCCGTAGCAGGCCCGGCCTTCCACACGACCTTGCCCTCCGGAACCCCGGCTTCAATCGGCGGCGGGCCGGGGCCCTCTTTGCCGACCTCCGGCACCCTTGCCGCGGCGCGTAGCGCCTCCCGGACTTCGGCCGCCGCCCGGTCGGCCTCGGCCCATCCCGCCAGCGACGCTCCGCCTCCGGGCGCGAGTTTGAGGGCGCGTCCCGCCAACTCCGCCTCCACAGGTGCATGGTCCCCGGCCCGCACCAGGCGCTGGTCGAAGTCGAGCTCCACTGTCACCGGCGTCTCTGCTCGCAGCCACTCGCCCCATCTCGTGCAGTCCACCAGCCGCACAACCGTCGGCGACAACGTGTACATGAGCAGTCGCGCATCCGTCTCCGGCGCCCCGACCGCCTCCGCGATCGAGCCATCCACAGCCTCCCGGACGCCCACCAGCGCGGCCGGCTCGCCTGCCTGCGTCACGAGCGCAGTCATCCGCTCAATGACATGCAGGTCCAGCCCAAGCGGAGCATCGCTCGTGTCCGTATACAGCAAGTTGATGAACCTCAGGGACTCCCCAGCCCCCACTCGGCTCGAGTCCCTCTGCCACAGCTTCCGTATCTCCAGGCCAATGTGGTTCGTCCGATCCACGAACCGCGACGGGGCCGTGCCGTCGCCCACCACATAGAAGTCTCTCGTTGGGCCCATGTCGATCTCGCCGGGCGCGAACTCCGGTGCCGCCTCGGCCTGGATTTCGGCGATCAGGTTCCCCTCGCCATCCTCGATGGTGACCCGGTCGAGCATCACGCCCGGGTTCTCGCGCAGCGTCAGCGTGATGCGATGGCGCCCGTCATCGGCGACCGGGATATTCGGTCTG
>CBFDAZ010000426.1:0-5375 GCA_965602825.1 uncultured bacterium | reverse complement strand
GGTCTCGTCGCGCTGGATGTTGGCGGCATTCACGATGAAGTGGAAGTACTCGCGAACAGTGACGCCGGGGTCGATGAAGACCTCGACGCTCTCGTCCGTCCACACATCGGCATCGCGCTGCGTTTGCTCGGTCTGGAGGTCGGCACCCTCCGGGACGCGGCACTCAAAGCCGATGAAGAGCGTGTCGCCGGCGCGGAGGAGCCGAGCGTGGGTCTGGCCCTTCGCCTCGCCGCCAGCAATAGTGCCAAAAGGACCGAGGTTGTGGGCCGGGCCCCAGGCGGCCTCGTCGAGCTTGCCGTCGATAGTGGGCGCTTCGGACGACGGCGCGACCACAGCGACGGGGCAGCGGGCGATCTTCGGAGGAGCCCCGAGGGCGCAGGGAGCGAACATCGTGAGGAGGATGACGAGGGCAACGCACGTGAACGACCAGCGGGCCGACATATCAGTTCACCTCTCATCCGGCACGGACGATACAGGGCCAACAGGCGCCGCTGTCCGCGACGCGGGAAAGCTTGGCTCAGCGCACCGGTTCGGCCTCGGTGGTGGGATGGCCTTCGAGGGGGAGGGAGCAAGCGGTGCCGGAGCAGGAGTTCCGCCGCCACGAACGACTCCCAGACCTTCGGAGCAGCCGCTCATGCCGCTCGGCGGCACCCGGAAACGATGAAGATAGCCGTTCTGCCGGCGCCTTCGGGGCCGCTACGCCGACGGGCCTGGAGACCCGTCGGCACCAACGACCCCCAAATCTTCGAAGCAGGAGTGAGAGAGGAGAGCATTCGTACCTGGCCGAACAGCAACGGCACGCAACGCTCGGCCGCACGAGATCCAATGTTGCTGAGGTGGACCATGTCATCATTCACCGGAGTGGCGCTACTCATCGCTTCAGGCTCAGGCTGCCTGGCCTGGTCGGGACACCAGGTGACGGAGGGTGACCTGAAGGTCCTCATCGAGGAGGTTCCCGAGGTGACGGCGCGCGACGTCGATGTCCCGGTTAGCGTGGTGCTGGAGAACACCGGAGAGGCCGGCATCACGGGTACGGTTGAGATTCGCGACATGGTGGACGACAGCCGGGTTGTCGGGCCGATGAAGCAGGCGTTCTCTGTGGCGGCCGGGGCGACCACCACTCTCGACTTCGCCGTCGCCTTCGGCGAGGGCACGTACTCGGCCCTCTACCCGGTACACGCTTACGTGGACTTCAGGCAGGCCGGAGAGGCGCGGCAAGCCCATGCGGTGCGCATTGTCACCACGAGCTTCGCCGCGACCGACAGCCGGTCAGCCGAGCCGACCGAGATGGAAGACGTCATCGTGCCGGCGCGCGGCGCGGTGCCCCTGTGGACGCTCCGCAGTCACCGGGTCGCCTGGCAGTACTACGACGGGCCGATGCAATACAAGGCTCCGGGGTGGATGGGGAGCGACAGCGAGAGCCGCGCCAGCATGGGCGTCCAGAGCATCACCCGGGGCGAGACGAGGCCGTCCATCAACATGCACCCGCCCTGGCAGCCCGGTGGCGGCACGATCTTCTGCGACTACCTGCTGAGGCTCTCCGAGACGGAGCCGATCCGTCTGACCTTTGCCAACGCCATCCGCGACCACACGGCGACAGAGCCGCCGAGCGACGGGGTGCTGTTCCGCGTGTGGGCGGAGCCAGGCGGGGGAGCCGATGCGGAGCTCCTCTACGAGAACTTCACCGATTCGAAGATCTGGGCCGCCGGGAGTGCTGACCTGACCGCATTTGCGGGCCGGACGGTTCTGCTGCGTCTGGAGAGCCACCCGGGACCGGACAGGAACACAACCTGCGACTCGTCGTACTGGGCCGAACCGACCGTCGTCGCGGGGCCCGGACCCGAAGTGCAGCCACTGGACTTCGCGGAGGCTGCGGCAGAGAACGTCAGGCTGGGGCGGCGCATCCTCGCGGGGGACGCGAAAGCGGACGGAGCGCGTGCGTTCGTCCTCGGAAGGGGCGACAAGCGGACGGTTGCGGTCATCAAGGACGGCCCGCATGGCCTCGCTGACGGCGTGCTCACCTTCGTCGGGCCCGACTCCGAGGTGAGCTTCGACGGCTTCACCATCGACATCATGGGGCAGCACGCGGTGGGCTGGCCGACATCTGTTGGCTTCCATGGCTGCGAGACCGGGAAGGCAGGCCGCGGCGCGGTCGATGTCTGCCACCTGGAGATGGACGGGAAGCGGTTCGAGCTGCGTTTGGCGCTCTCGGCCGAAGGCGACGGCTTGCGGGTTGCCTTCGACTGCCCGCAGCGGATCACCGACTTCGCCCTCGGCCCGGCCGACCGGAAGGCGCCGGTTGTCTACTACGGGCACGGCTACCGGATTGTCAACCCGAAGCCCTTCCGCGCGGGCTTCGGCGGCCACAACCTGGCGACGAGCCATGTGGGCTGCGACTTCGAGGGCGGGATGTCCCTTCTGCAAGCTACCGATGTGCCACCGAACTACTTCGACGTGAACCCGGATGCGAAAGCGTACGCGCTTCACACGCACATGAGTGGCACGCTGACGCTGGTGCCAGGTGAGGACGGCGCCCTCGATTGCGCCATCCGGTACCGCCCGCTGTACGACAAGCAGCCGGCGGGTGGCGTCGAGCGGCTGGCGGGGCGCATGTGCTTTGACATCTGGGGCGGCCACTATGCTGATGTGGCGGATCGGATGGAGGAGATGATCCGCTACGACCTGACCGACTCGTTCCTGACCAAGCACGTCTGGCAGCGCTGGGGATACGACTACCGGCTGCCTGACATCTGGCCGCCCGATCCGCGTTACGGCACGCTGGAGGACATGCGCCGGATCGGCGAGGTCTGCCGGGCGCACAACATCCCCTGGGGACTACACGACAACTACATCGACTTCTATCCCGACGCCGAAGGCTACTCCTACGACCATATCTGCTTCACTCCGAACGGCCAACCGATCAAGGCCTGGCTGAACGAGGGCCGAGAGGCCCAATCGTATCGCTGGCGGCCGGACCGGTTCATGCCCTTCCTGAAGCGCAACCTGGAGCTGATCAAGCCGGGCTGCGCGCCGACCCACTACTTCATCGACGTCTTCACCTCGGCGACGTGTTTCGACTTCTACGACCGCGAGGGCAAGTTCCATCCGAGCACGGAGACGCGGGAGAAGTGGGGCGAGGCCTTCGCCTGGATCCGCGACTACCTGGGCGACGAGGCGCCGACGACCTCCGAGGCGGGGCACGACCAACTCATCGGGTATCTCGACGGGGCGGACTGCCAGCATTTGATGCTCGTTGACGAGTCCCAACGGCACGCGATCCGCCTGCAGTGCGAGGCGTGGGAACGGGTGCCGTGGTTCGACGCGGTGAACCACAGCCGGTTCATCCTGCATGGCGTGGGCTACTCGGGTCGCTACCAGGGAGGCCGGTCGAGGGAAGCGCACGGCATCCACTCCGACGACTACATCTCCGCTGAGGTCCTCGAGGGCCACGCGCTGATGGTGGATGCGGGGTCGTGGGGCCGACCCGCGGTGTCGAAGTACTGGCTGGCCCAGGATGTGGCCCGTCGTCTCGCGCTCAAGGAGATCACGGACGTGGAGATGGTAGACGGGGACATGGGCCGGCAGATTGTGACGTGGAGCGACGGGACGAAGGTGTACGTCAACCGGGGCGAGGAGGATTGGAGCGTCAGCGATCGGGTGCTGCCGCAGTACGGCTACCTGGTGGAGTCGGACGGGCTGGCCTCGGCCATCGAGAAGCGAGAGGGCATCTACTGCGACAGCAGCGTCGGCCCGGGTGGGTGGTACTGCAACGCGCGCACGTATGACCCCGATCGACGCGTGCGGATCGAGCCGCGCGTGGAGAACTTCGGGACGCTCGAGAACCGCACGTTCACGTGGGACGTCATCTGGCAGGCGGAAGAACCGGCGCCCCGGGACATGAGGGCGTTCGTCCACTTCTATAGCAACGACTCTCAACGCAGGGACAAGATCGGCTTCCAAGATGACCATGAGCCCAATCCCCCAGCGAACGAGTGGCGGGAGACGATCCGCTACACGCGGACGATCACGGTGCCGGAGGATGCCGAGGGCGACTACCGGATCGGGTTCGGCCTGTACGATGAGCGCGGACGCCTCTCGATGCTCGGACAGCAGGTGAATGCCTCCGGCGGGGACGCGATCTGGGTGGGGACGCTGACGGTCAAGCGTGAGAACGACCAGGTCGCGGGGATGACGTTCGCGCCGCCTCCGCCACCGGAGGAGAAGGAGGAGCCGGACCGCATCAACCGCGAGGGCAAGGCGATCGACTTCGGCTTCGCGGTGACCGACGGCGCGTTCCGGGTGCGGAAGGTCGACGGCGGGCTGGAATTGATGCCGCTGCCGGACAGCCCCCCGTTCGATGTGACGTTGCGCCTCGGCGCGTTCGGCCTGAGGGGGAAGGTCACGAACACCGTTCGCGCGGACGATGGCGGAGGCGGGCAGACAGAGATCAGGTTCGAGCAGCGCGACGACGGTCTGTGGTTCCGGCATGATGGCAAGGCGTTCGCGTATCGGATCGAGTTCTGAGGACGCGGCGGGGAGGAAGCACGGCGTTCTGCCCTGGCGGGCAGCCGACGGGACTGGAGCCCCGTCGGCACGGGAGCAAGGCATGGCGGGGCAGAAGCCTCGCCGGCACTACGGCCTTGTGAAGCACCTATCCCCGCTTCTGCGGCTGTGAGCCGCCGTAGTAGGGGCAGGTATCCCAGAACTCGGCGCCGCCGATGGCGCGGAGGTCATCGGTGGCCTTCATCTCGTCCCCAAGTTCCCTCCACAGGCGCTGCTTGACGTCCGCGTACTTCGGTAGGTCCGCCACGTTAACCATCTGGTCGGGGTCTTCGCGGAGGTCATAGAGCTCCTCCAGCGGGCGCTTGCCAAAGGCCAGCTCGAACAGCGGCGCCACGTCCTCGGCCTCGCGGTTCTCCATCATGTAGGTCTTGGTCGGGCCACCGTCGATGTCGCGGTAGACCTCGGGCTCGCCGGCGGGCCAACGATCGGGCTCGAAGTTGCGGATGTAGAGGTATTCGTGGGTCCTGATCGACCGGATGGGATAGCCCAGGCCCTCGCGGCACCAGGCGTGCCGCTCGCGTCCCGTGAAGACCCTGTCGCGCTGGTCGCTCACGCGGCCCGATTCGCCAGACTGCAGTACATCGAGGAAGCTGCGGCCGGTGGTCGTCTCGGGCAGCCCGAGGCCGGCGGCTTCGAGGAAGGTGGGGGCGAAGTCGGTGAAGCTGATGAAGTCCTCGACGACCCTCCCGCCCGGCACCTGCGCGGGCCAGCGGACCGCCAGCGGCATGCGGGTGCCCCAGTCGTAGAGATTGGCCTTCGCCCGCGGGAAGGGCAGTCCGTTGTCACCGGTGATGACGACAATCGTGTTATCC
>CBFDAZ010000425.1:0-5375 GCA_965602825.1 uncultured bacterium | reverse complement strand
GGATGCCCTCCGGGTAGATCTCCGGCAGCGCGGTCATCTCGCAGTGGGGATGGTAGATGATCCATTCCACGTCGGGCTCATAGAGATACACGAACTCCAGGCCATGTTTCTCCATTACCACATCCAGCCGGTTGCGGACCGCGCCGACCTTTGGGTCCACCACCACCGTCCGGTTCTGGGCGGGGATCAGCGCCTCAGGAGCGCGCCCGTCCTCGAGAAGCGCCCTCGTTATGCCGTCGAGTTGCCAGGGCGTCGTTGAGCAGGCCGGGTAGTAGTGGTGCCAGGAGATGTTGATCTTGAGGATCGTGTCGTGTTCGCGCGGCAGGGCTTCGCGGAAGCCGGCCATCTCCATGACTCGACCGACGTCTTCCACGACCGTCGCCGGAGAGGTCTTGAGGACAGCCACCTTGCCGCGGAGGGCGAGCTGCGAGTCAGGCTGCGGCTGGGTGCGAGGGGCGTGCGTCATCTACGCCTCCGTCGAATGTTGCTGTGATGGGAAGCTGCGTCCAAAGGGGATTATACGCAAGCGTGGAGGGGCCGGTCAAGCGCAGGAGAGGTACAGAAGGGCCGTGCCGACGAGCGGGCAACGTCTGAGTGCCAGACACGAGCGGGAACTCACCGGCGGAATGCGCTCGGCTGCCGCGGGCCAGGCCTACTGCTGGTCTGAACGTCGGCCAATGATCCCCGCGGCCAGCGCGTAGACCCGGTGGGCCGTGTCGAGCGCCAGCCGCGCCTCATCGGGAGCTGGGTCGGCTGCGTCCTCGTACCGTACCACCACGGCAAAGGGCGCGAGCGCAATTGCCCGTTCCTCAATACTGGCAACTTCGGGCCAACGTGGTTTGACCAACTCAAGCAACTCGCCCAGATCGTGCCGCCAAGGGTACTCCACGTCATCCAGGGCCAACAGCGCCTTCAGGCTCTTTTCCGCGGCCTGCTGGGCATGGAAGCAGACCGTGTCCAGGGCTTCCCCAGTGGCCAGAGTCGCCCGGGCGGCGATCAGGTCGTTACGCGCCTTCCTGAGCAGGCCGAGGGCGTGGTCAACTGGCCCGTTCATAGAGGATCTGGCCTTCGCGGAGCACGGTGTTGATGAAGTGCGAGCGGACCCCGCGCCACTCCTCCACCTCGTCGGGAGTCCACCAGAGAATGTCTTTGGGAACACCTACCCCGGCCAGCAGGCGGTAGATCGGCACCGTACGCTTCCACCGGGGCAAGGCCGACGGGGCGATGATCAGCAGGTCGAAGTCGCTACCGGCGCCCGACCCACCAGCCGCCCGACTGCCGAACAGGATGACCTTGTCCGGACGAACCACATCGACCACCCGCCGAACCATCTCGTCGAGCGGATCGCTCTGGGCAGGATCCACGTTCTCAACCCCCCTCCCGCATCCTGCGTGATCGGTGGCCGCGCGCAGCACCGAATGACCTGCCGCGGCCGATTATACGCAAGCGTGGAGGGGCCGGTCAAGCGCGGGAGGCTAGGGGCGGCCGGGGGCGGGAGCCATGTTCTCGCGTGCGAAGACATGGTGGAAGGGGATCGCGATCAGGTCCCCGATGATATAGCTGGCGAATATGGCCATGAACACCGGGGCGTGGGGCGGCAACTCCCCGCTGAACATCAGGGGCGCGCCGACGCCGACGAACCATACCGACTTGTAGCAGAGCTGCAGGCACAGAACCGGTGCGAACTTGAGGGGCGCACGTAGGCCGAGTGCGGAGAGGGCACCGAATGCCACATACGCGCTGGCCATGACTCCCAAGACGACAGGGTCTTGCGCTGGCCACTTGAAGGCAGATGCCACGGCGTCAGGCGCGACAATGAGCCCTAATCCGAGGCATCCTGCACCCACTATCGTGTAGGCGTACATGAACCTCAGCCAACCCCATCGCACACGGATATCCCTGGACACCTGGCGCCACCTCCCGGCGATCGGCCGCGCCTGCCCCACCATCCCCTGGAGCGATAGGCAACCCGTGCCCGCTCCCCCACCTCGACTACATCCTGTGGAATCGCACACAGGCAAGCGTTGTGGAGGCAGGCTTCCTCGATCGGCCCCCTGCACCCTTCATCGAGGCAGATCGGCTCCAGGGATAGAGGAGGTAGCCAACGAGAGACCGAATCCCGCTTTCGCGCCATTCTCTCCGAAAGGACGACCCTCCCCAAAATGGCCTCACACTCAGGCAGCACGCTGCTCAACGTCGGCGTTGTCGGTGTTGGCATTCAAGGCGACAAGCACGTTCAGTGTTACCACGATATCCCCTTCGCCCGGGTGACAGCCGTGTGCGATGCGAACGCTGGCCGGGCTCAGGAGGTCGCAGCCAAGTACGGCGTCCCGACGGTCAGCGCGGACTACGAGGAGCTGTTCGCCCGCGATGACGTTGACGCTGTGACCATCGCGCTCCCCGACCACCTCCATCGAGACGCGTCGGAGAAGGCCTTCGCCGCGGGGAAGCACGTTCTTCTCGAGAAGCCCATGGCCACAACGGTCGAGGATGCCGAGGCGATCGTGGCCGCCCGGGATCAGGCCGGGAAGAAGCTCATGGTGAACTGGAGCAACCGTTGGATGCTCGCCTTCGCGCAGACGAAGGAGTCACTGGACGCGGGCGAGTTGGGCGATCCGCTATACTGCTACGCGAGGCTGAACAACACGACCTACGTGCCCACCAAGATGCTGTCCTGGTCCGCACACACGCAGCTTCCGCACTGGCTGATCTGCCACCGGCTCGATATCGCCCGCTGGTACTTCCAGAGCGAGGCGGTGCGCGTGACGGCGGTCCGCCGCTTCGGCGTTCTCAGGGACATGGGCATCGACACCCCGGACTTCTACCAGACGACGATCGAGTTCGCCAACGGCGCCGTGGGCAACTTCGAGAGCTGCTGGGTCCTGCCCGAGTCGCTGCCGTGGATGGTGGACTCGAAGTTCCAGCTCATCTGCACGAAGGGTTACGTCAACGTTGATCCGCTGATGCCGATGCACGTGAAAGCCACGGCGGAGGAGTACGGGCAGCCCGGCTACCTGGCCGGCGATGTCATGGGCAAGCCGACGGGCTTCGTGCGGAGCGCGATTCAGCACTTCGTGGAGAGCGTGCTCGAGGATCGCGATCCCCTGGTAACGGGCGAGGATGGATTGGCCATCACGAGGACGTTGTGCGCGGTGGTCGAAGCGGCCGAGACGGGAGAGGTAGTCGAGTTGGCGTGGTGAAGGACATGATGAGGTGCCCTCAAGAGAGGATGTGAGCACGATGGAACGCCTGGCCGTTCGGCGTGAGGCAATAGCCGAGTTCTGCCGACGCAACCACATCTGCCGGCTATCGCTCTTCGGGTCGGTGCTGCGGGATGACTTCGGCCCAGACAGCGATGTGGATGTGCTTGTGGAGTTCGACCCCGAGGCGAAGGTGGGGCTGATCAGGTTCGCGGGGATCGAGATCGAGCTATCGCAACTTCTCGGGCGCAAGGTGGATCTGCAGACACCTGGCTCGCTCAGCAAGCACTTCCGCGACCAAGTGCTGGCCGAGGCCGAGGTGCAGTATGCCGACGAGTGACCCTCTAATCCGCCTGCGGGACATGCTGGAGCATGCCCGAGAAGCGTCGGCGATGGCAGCCGGCAGATCCCGGGAGGACCTGGCCTCAGACCGCATGCTCACTTTGGCGTTAACCCACTTGGTGGAGATCATCGGGGAGGCGGCAAGACAGGTCCCCGACGAGATTAGAACCCGGCATACGGACATCCCCTGGCGCCAGATCGTCGGCATGAGGAATCGCCTGATCCATGGATACAGCTCCGTGGACCTGAAGCTCCTCTTCGACACTGTAACCGACCACTTGCCGGCGCTGATCGACGCGTTGGTGGAGGCCATTAGGTCCGAGGAGCACACATGAAGCGCGAACTCAAGCAACTGCTGGAGCGCCTCCTGTTGACCCATTCGCCGTCCGGGGATGAGCGGGAGATGAACGAGCTGTGCCTGGCCGAACTCGACGGGCTCTGCTCGCGCGTGTGGCAGGATGAGGCGGGCAATGTGATCGGCCTCCTCAAGGGCCGCCAGCAGGGCTCCCCGCTGCGGATAATGGCGCACAAGGACGAAATCGGCTTCATGGTGGAGAGGATCGACGAGGATGGCAAGATGAGGCTTGAGCCCCTGGGAGGGGCGATCCCGTGGGTCTACGGCGAAGGGCCGCTGGATGTGTTGGGCGACGAGGTCGTCACCGGTGTGTTCGCGGTGGGCAGCAAGCACGTCAGCCACCTGTCCTCCGATGTCCACGCGGCGAAGACCACCCGGCCGCTCTCCTGGGAGGTCTGCCGGCTCGACTGTAAGCTCGACCGCAAGCAGCTGGCGGCCAAGGGCATCACCATCGGCAGCCGCGTTTGCGTGAGTCGCTCCCGGAAGGCGCCGCTCGTCATGGGCGACTATGTCGCCGGCTACGCCCTCGATGACAAGGCCGCTGTCGCGGCGCTGATCGTGGCGGCGGGGCTGCTGAAGAGGGCGCGCAGGAGGCCCGCGCAGGACACCTACCTGTGCATGACCTCGGCCGAGGAGACGGGCATCGCCGGCGGAGCCTACGCGGCCCGAACGCTGCCGGGCGACACGGTCATCGCGGTCGAGGTCGCGCCGGTCGCCCCCGAGTACCCCATAGCGCCGGGCCCGGACCCCGTGGTCCTCTACAAGGACGGATCATGCATCTACGACAAGGGCCTGGCTGACGAGCTCTGCGCACTGGCATCCGGACTGGGTTTCGAGCCGCAGCGGCTGGCCGTAAGAGGCTTCGGCAGCGATGCCAGCTATATCGTGAAGTACGGCCTGGCCGGCAAGGTCGCCGGCGTGGCCGTTCCCACGGAGAACACACACGGCCACGAGATCACCCACCTGCAAGCGATCCCCAACTGCGCCGAGCTGCTCGCGAACTACGCAGCGGGCGCCACGTTGAGGCCGCGAAAGCGTCGGCCAAAGAAGGGAGCGAAGAAACGTGGCTGACCAACTGGGAGCCGCCGTCGTCGGACTGGGAATGATGGGCGAACGGCACGCCGCAGTTTGGGACGAGCTGCCCACGACGCGACTTGTGTCGGTCTACGACATCGTGCCGGAGCGCACCCAGGCCCTCGCCGATGCCCTGGGCTGCAAAGCCGCGGCCGGGCTTGAGGAGGCCGTAACCGATCCGGAGGTCCAGATCGTCAGCATCTGCACCGACGACCAGAAGCACGTCGAGCCGTGCCAGGCCACCGCCGGCGCCGGGAAGCACATCCTCCTCGAGAAACCCCTCGCCACCAACCTCGAGGACTGCGACCAGATCACCCAGGCATGCGAGGCCGCGAGCGTGAAGCTGATGGTGGGTCACGTTGTGCGCTTCGACCCGCGTTACGCGCTGGCCAAGCAGGCGATCG
>CBFDAZ010000424.1:0-5378 GCA_965602825.1 uncultured bacterium | reverse complement strand
CGGTCTCCGCCCTCCCAGACCCGGTCCTCGCCGTCCGGTGCCACTTGCCAGCGTCCCTGGGCCGAGAACTCCTCGATCAGTTCCTCCGGCGGCGTGCGCCAGTTGTGGTTGATGAACCAGGCATGGATCTCAAGGCCGTACTTCCGGCAGGCTGCGACCGCCTCGGCCAGCGGATCGCGGCCCTCCTTGACCTCGTCCGCCATGCGAAGAACCCGGCTCTTGTAGTGCGCTTGCCCGCGCCACTCGACCCGCACGAACAGCGCGCTCAACCCATTCCGGCGGGCCACGCGCGCCGTCTTCTCCCAGCCCCAGTCGCCGACGCCTCCCGGCATCACGACCCACGCCCCCCGCAACTCGTGCTTCTTGCTGGGCAGACAGGCGAGGTACAGCTTCTCGGCGTCCTGCCGCAGGGACAATGACTCCCCAAAGGCCTTGTCCGCCCGGCCCTCCGCAGGATGTCGATCCTCCGCCGCCGCTCCTTGAGCTGCTCCAGGCGCTCGCGGTTGTAGCGGCCCTCGCACAGCTTCTCCAGAGCCGCCAGGCTTGGCGCATGCCGGAACTGGAACGCCCGGTTCAGCGCGCGCTTGGCCACCAGGTCCCACGTCTTGGGGTGGTAGTGGGAGATGATCGACACGAGCAACGCTGCCTGCCGGCGAGTGTCGCCATCGGTCAATACGTGTCCCAGGAAGGCCGCCTGCGGACCCACAAACAGCCCCGGACCGGGAGAGACCTTCCCGGCGGCGTCCGTCCAGCGGGCCGCCACCCTCACGTCGGGCGAAAGCGGCTCCGTCAGGTGTGCGTTCCAGCTCGACTGCTTCGCCCGCTTCGGCTGCCCTCGCAGAGGCTTCGGGCCGGCGGCGAGGTACTCCATCGTCTTGCCATCGCCGGCCTCGGTGTATCGAAGCGGCGCCAGCCCGAGCTTCTCCCGCATCGGGTCGCTCAGGTAGTAGCAGAAGAGCGCGTGCCCGCCGGCGTCCAGGAACTCGGCGGTCCTCCCCTCGACCTTGGGCGGGATGTGTGGGTTGTAGGCACACAGGAGAAACTCGCCCGCCGGCACCCCGTCTGCCAGCACGTCGTCCTCGTTGAGCGTGTGGTGTTCCAGTCCCGCCTGCAGGAGGAGGGTGCGAGCTCGGCCGAGGAACTTGGAGGCCTCCCCGATCTGCCCCGGCTTGTCCGCCAGGTACTGGTTCGGCCGCAGGATGACGACCTCATACGCTTCGGCCGTCGTGCCGAGCAGCATCATTGCTGTGGCGATGACCATGGTGCCTTCTCTCGCGATGGCATTCTTCGCCTCTTCGTTCTCTGACGCCACAGCGCCTCCATGGTTCGCACTGCAGGAGGCGGCGCGACCGGTGTCCAAACTGGTGTGGCACGCCCGCGGTTGGCGGCGATTGCCCCCCTGAGGAGAATGAACATGGCACAGATGAAGCTCCGACCCCATCACCTGCTCGACATCATCACCCAGCACGGCGCGGGCGCGGAGTTCAAGCCACACCCTTACGGCCACGCCGTCCACACCTGCGCGGAGATCGTGCTAAGCGGCCCTGGAACTGAGGTCGAGTTCGTCGTCGGTGCCGACTTCATCTGCCGGCCCTGCAAGCATCTGGTCGAGGGTTGGTGTGATGACGTGCTCTCACAGCTCGATCCACCGATCTCAAAGCAAGACTACAACGACGACCTCGACCGCCGCGTGCTCGCTCACCTGCAGATGCAGGAGGGCGATGTCATGACCGTACGCGCATTCCACACCCGCGTCTGCGACCACTTCGAGGGCCTGCCCGAGGTCTGCACTCACCCCAAGCAAGCCCTTGGCTACCGGGCCACCAATCTCCGCGCAGGCCTGGACAAGCTCGGCATTGGGGAAGACACGGGACCGAGTGCTCGCTGAGAGAGCCCTGCCGCTTGGGCACTGACACCATTTCGGCCGCCGTCTGGGCCAAATGGCTGTCTGTCCCCCCCGTTTGAGGGCTTTCTCCACGCCCGGCGGAGCACAGCGCGGGCGTATGGCTGCCGCCCGATCCGTGCTTGCGGTGAGCGTCAGGTTCACCGAGGATGGACCTTGCGGGCGCGATTCTCGCGCCCCTACGAGGGTGAACCCACCAGTCATCCCCTCGGCGATAGCATCGCCGGACTGGACGGGCGAACGCGCCGCACGCCGCTCTTCTGCCTTGTGAATCCCGCCGTCTGCCGTCGTTCCGCTGGCCCTGACTCGACCTACCGCCTCCCATTACCCAAAGTTGGCATCCCCTGTAGGGGCGCCAGCATGGCGCCCGATCCGTGCTTGCGGTGGCTGGTCAGAACCGCTCCAGGAACACCGTGTCGCCGTCATCCGTTGGCGGGCCCGGCGGATCGAAGTCCTCGGTGTACCGGATTGTGCTGGAGACACGCACATCTTCAATGGCGAATGCGACGTCGCCACCGATACTCAAAGCGTCCCCCGTCCAGTCGCCCAGAGCCTCCTTCGCCGGGCCCATCATGCTGCCCGTCTTGATGCCATTGATGAAGAGCTGCGTCTCCGGAGGGCGATCCGGCCCGCCGCTGTCCCACGTGGCGGCCAGGTGATACCAGTAGCCCGGCTCCGTGACCAGGCCGGACTGCCGCGTGCCTCCCAGGCCGAAGTAGGTGCCGATCCGGCTCCTGCGGTACAGCCGCATCTTGCCGCACGAGGCGATGGCGTGATCGGAGATGTCATCGAGCGCCCACTCCGGCCGGAACCAGAACTCAAGCGTCCCCTGGCGAGGGTCCAGACTCTCGTAGCCGCCCTCCTGAAGGGCGCCGCGTGGTATGGCGAGGGGCTGGCCCGGCTCTATCCGCAGAGCAGTGCCGGCGCCGGGGTAAGGTTCGGCAATCGGCTGCGGTCGCTTCCGTGGTGCCACTGCCTCCTTGTCGGGCGCGAAGAACGCCTCGGGACTGGTCCACACGAGCGGTGGTACGTCGGCGAATCTCAGATACGTTTGCTCGACCTCCGGGCTCGAGGGGGTCACCGAGAAGCGCCACAGCTTGCCCCGCTCCGCCGTTGGCACCTCGAAGGACCAGGTCCGATAGTCTCGTTGCGGCGTGGCCGCGTACGTGATCTCCTCTTCCTTCTTCAGTTCCCCACTGGAATCATGGACAGCGAACGTCACCGGCCGGCGCAGGGCGAGCGTCTTGAAGGACAGCTCAAAGGTGTCAGCGTCTGTTGGCACATGGAAGTAGTAGGTATCCGCGCAGGCAAGGTACTCGTCCTGCGTCGTGTAGGCCCACTTCGTCAGATCTGAGGAAGCAAGCCGCAGCTTGAAGTGAAGGCCGCCCGTGTCCTCGACGCCAAGCCGGTAAGAGCCCGGCGGACCTTCCGGCGCCTCCAGCAGCACCTTCCCCGACTTCTGCCCCTCCGCGAACACGATAGGGCCGTCAGCGACCGCCTGCCCGCTGGGGCCGGTCAGTACGACGCGGGCGGCCGTGGGATGACGGGCTAGATAGCGGTCAAGGCACGCCACCGACACCCCGGAGCTGTAGCCCGAATCGTAACAGAACCACTCGGCCGTGACGTTGAACGGCTCCTCTCTCTCGCGGTGCAGCACGATCTCCCCGCTGGTGACGGCGTTGTCCCTGGTCGCCGCCCTCACGGGCTCGTCGAGCGTGGCGAGCGCTTCGAGGTAGTAAGGCATGTACAGCAGGTGGAGCGTCAGATAGCAGTAGTCCCACTCCCCCTTCGGCTGGCCGCGCCAGAGCGGATCATCGGTCTCCTGCACTCGGTCCAGGAACTCCTGTCGCCAGCGCTCCGCCCAGCGCAGATATGAGGGTTCACCGGTCAGGAAGTACCCCATACTCAAACCGTAGAAGCCGAAGGAGCGCGGGTCCTTCTCAGCCCGCCCCACCTTCGCCTGGCGCTGCATGCAGCGCAGGATCAGCTCCTTCATCCGGTCATCGCCGGTGGCCTGGTAGTAAGTGAACATGCCCGGAAGCATGTACACATCGTCGTGCCGGACAACGCCCTCGTCGTCTTGATTCTCGTGGCAGAACTCCGCCATCCGCCGGGCGATCTCAAGGGTGCGTTCGTCCCACGTCGCCTGGTAAAGCGCGATCATCGTCCGCATGGCGCCGCCGGTCATCCGGTGGGCGTAGCTGTGCAGGGCGCCGCCCGGCTGCGTGTCCTTCCAGAAGTAGAAGTCCGCCTCTTCCTGGAGCACGTCCCAGGCGCGCCGGTAGCCGGTCAGGTAGTACTGGAGCAACAGATGATCGACGTGGGAGTCGCAACCGATGTCGTACATGTTGCCGGCGTAGTGCAGGATGCCGCCATTCCCGCCATACCTGCCGCCGAGATGCTTCCCCAGCTCCTCGTTGGTCAGGTGACACATGTCGATGTCCATCACGTGCCGGGCGTTGTCGATGCCCCACTGCAGGTAGTCGCGGCGTCCGGTGCGCAGGAACTGCGCCCAGGGCATCACCGGATGACCGTAGAAGCGCGAGGCAAAGCGGCGCCACGGGCGAGGCACCCATGCTTGGTTCTCCTCGTCGAAGTTGACGACGTAGTTCACATCCCCGTAGTCAATCAGGCCGTAGTTGCCGAGATGCTCCCGCAGCCACTGGAAGCGCTCGAAGCCCAGGTCCATCTTCTGCTCTTCAGCGGAGAAACGCTCCGGGTCCTGCGGGTGAAGAGGGCCCATCACATCCGACCGGCACATCCACTCCGGCGAGGCGGCCACGATGACCGGCTCGTCGAGGGTGCGGCAGAGCTCTACCGCGGGGGCGCTGTCCTGCCCGTGAAAGGCGATCAGCAGGTCGTTGCTCTTGGCGAGGCCGAATGCCTGATCGTACTGGTCGAGACCGCCTTTGTACCAGTTCTGCCAGTAGACCTGATCCCACGCCGCGTACAGCTCCGCCCCCAGCACAGCGCGGGCCCCGAAGTCAAGCAAGCGCTCCTGGTGTGCGGGCCACAGATGCGCCACGATGCCCTCCCCCGTGAACTCCAGCTCCCGGGGATACTCCTGCCAGGTGTGCCGGATAGCGAGCGTTACGCCGCGGTCGCCGTCTGAGCAGTCGAGCCAGCCGGCTGCACGCTCGCCCTCCGCCAGCGAAGTCCCGTCCGCCGCTCAGAGGGCGAAGTGGTGCGCTGCGTCCTGCACCAGGTGCGCCGCTCCCGTCGTCTGCTGAGTCGCCACGCCGTCAAGCCCGAACGTGGCTTCCATCTGCGGCGCATTGAGCCTCAGGGGGATCGCGATGTCCCGCAGGCGCACCGTGTCGGTATCAAAGGCGACGACGAACGTGTGCTCGACCCGGATGAAGGCGTGGCCCGCATACGCATGCAGTCGAGAGACGTTCTGACAGAGCCTCGTGCCGGCCCCAGACGTGAACCATCCGGCGGCCTTGATGATCGCGTGCAGGGGGCCGTCCTGCTC
>CBFDAZ010000423.1:0-5406 GCA_965602825.1 uncultured bacterium | reverse complement strand
TAGCCCCAGATCCCGAGCGATTTGGAGTTCTGGCACCAGATCCGCTCCCCCTGGAACTCCAGCTCCCCCTGAAGACCCCGCTGGATGTCCCAGGCCAACGGAATCACCTCACCACCCGGGGCACGCAGGTTCTGCGCAACCACAACCATGTACCTGCCAGGTTTGACCAGGCGCGCGGCACCGGACAGGATCCCGCAGAGCCGCTCGATGAAATCCTCATACGAAGGCGTATTGCCCAGGTCGCCGGGATCATCCGAGTAGATGGTGTCCAGGCCCCGCTTGGCCCGCTTCTTGTGGGTCGATTCTACGCCGCCCCGGCTGTGACGCAGCATGTCCCAGTAGGGCGGCGAGGTCACTACGAGGTCGAAGACGGGCAGGCCTCGCTCATCGAAGGGCAGGCCCGGACAGCCGGTGTCCTCCCAGAATTCGCTTTCCCCGGCCCGTGCGGCGTCGCCCTGTTTGACCGCCACCGACGAGTCGAAGGAGGCCTGGGAGATACGCTTCCGGGTCACGTCGGCGTACTTCGGTGAGAGCTCGATCCCCACTCCGTTGCGTCCCGTCTCCAGGCATGCCACAAGCGTGGCGCCGCTGCCGACGAACGGATCCAGCACCCATCCACCCTTCTTGGTGAAGAAGCGGAGGAACTCGCCGACCAGTTCCTCCGGGTATCGGGCGGGATGGAGTTCTGTCGCCCGGTTCTTGTGATAGCGGCGGGAATCCACTATCAGCCACGACCTCTCCGGCTCGATGGGCAGGCTCTCGGGGTCGGAGTCGGCCTCAAGCTCGAACCAGGTCTTGGTGAACTTGATCCACTCGGTTCCGGTCAGGTCATTGAGCTGGTTGCGAGGGTGGCGCCGCCCCCGGCGGCCCGGACTGCCGTCGGCCATTGGCATGAACTCCGTGCGGAATGCGCGATCGAGTGGGCTTTCGTGTACGCCGCTGAGTGTTCCTGCCCCGTCGAGGGCGAGGGCCGGTCGCCGGGCTCCCGTCAATCCTGAGGAGGCACGATCACCCGCAGGCTGGCTGGTTTGAGCGATATCTCAACGGGGCTCATCCCCTGCGGGTCCCCGTCCGCATGCCACCTGACAGGGGGCTCAACGTCGATCCGGATTGATCGGCCGCGCAGGCTGGTCACGTGAGGGACATCGACCGCCCCGTCGGCCAGCCAGTAATGGGCGCCGGATTTCAGAACCCCGAGCCGAGTAGGGTGTGAGAGGAGGACGACGTGCAGGAGCCCGTCGTCGAGACGGGCCTCGGGGGCGAATGAGAGGCGCCAGGTGTACTGCGAACCGTTGCAGATGATGGCGGCCCACATGTCGCCCTCGATCAGCTCGTCGTCCACGGCGACCCGGAACGGCCGACGCCTCTCCTGGAACGCCGAGAGCAAGAACTGGCCGACGAAGGCCCATTTGCCCAGCCGCCCTTTCCAGCGACCTGCATGCACTCTCTCAGCCACCTGCGCATCGAAGCCAACGCCGCACA
Organism: uncultured bacterium; assembly: GCA_965602825.1. Classification (GTDB taxonomy): domain Bacteria; phylum Armatimonadota; class Zipacnadia; order Zipacnadales; family VGFC01; genus CBFDAZ01. The sequence continues at coordinate 3,924 of CBFDAZ010000423.1, read as the reverse complement.
TGATGATGAACTCCTGACCGTTGCAGACGCCAATATCGATGGCCCGGACCTCATCGGCCCCGATGATCCTGCAGGCGGCGGAGACATCGTTCAGGGGCAACTCCAACTCGCGGCCTAGGGCGTTACCCGTCCCGAGGGGGATGATGCCGAGGCGGGCCTGTGAGCCGGTGAGTGCGCCGGCTACCTCGCCGATCGTGCCATCGCCTCCGGCCCCAATGATGCAGTCGCAGCCCTCGGCAGCCGCCTTCGCCGCCGCTTCCCGCGCGTCACCAGGGCCCGTGGTGAGGTGGATGGCGGGGGCTATCCCCTCCCGCTCCAGGTGCGCGCTCATGGCATCGACCAGACCCGACTGCCCCGCGCCGCCGGCAGCCGGGTTGACTATCACAAAGGCGTCACGGTGCCCCATTGCCACACTCTCACTGCTCGTCAATACAGGCGAAGCACGACGAGCGTCAAGTAGTAGTAGGCCGCCGGCATTGCGAACAGCAGGCTGTCAAACCGGTCCAGCACGCCGCCGTGACCGGGCAGGATCGCGCCGAAGTCCTTCAGGCCGAGGTCGCGCTTGAGCAGAGACTCGCAGAAGTCGCCGAGCTGCCCTATGACGCCGAGGCCTATTCCCAGCACCAACAGGTGCACCGTCGGCAAACGGCAGACTTGCCCAACCACCAGCGTGGTGACCATGGAGGCGAGCAGGCCGGCCAGGGAGCCCTCCCAGGTCTTGTTCGGACTCGTGTTCGGCCACGGCTTCTTGGTGCCGAAGTACCTGCCGACGATGTTGGCGAACGTGTCCATCATCCAGACGGCTGCCATCACCAGGACGATCGCTCCCATTGTGTCGGGGAGGCTGTCGAGTTCGATCCCCGGCAACGAATGGAGCCGCAGCAACCGAAGCCTCAGGAAGTAGGAAAACAGCAGAGCGACGTACACGACTCCAAACACGGTCGCCCCGGCGTTGGCGATGACGGACGTTCCCCGGCGACGCCAGAACTGGGCGATGAGCGCCGTGAAGACCACCCCTGCCATACATCCTGTGACGATGCCCGATCGCCACTCCCTTGGCGCCCACTGCGTCGCGGCGAAGATGCCGATGGCTCCGAGCCAGCCGACCTCCTGCACCGGGATGATCTGCTTGTCCATCAGTGCGGAGTAGAACTCGTGCAATCCCACCAACATGAGGGCCAGAGCGACCAGAAACAGGGGCCACCCACCGGAGTAGAGCAGGGCCAGCAGGATGGGGATGGCAACGAGGGCGGTTGCGAACTTCACCCGGAGCATCCAGTCACCTCGGCCGGTCAGACAGACCTGGTTCGACCGACGCGATCCGTCCCTTCTCTCACGGAGCCCAGGGTTTCGCCTGCGTCATCTCGCAGTCCTCCGCGACGTGATCCGGTCCGAAGTCCGGACCCGGCCGACACCCGGCAAGCGGCCGAATGGCTCAGCGTGGGAGGAGGCAGGTGACGCGCCACCGAAAACCGGCGCGGTTGCCGACTGAGGTCGGCGCAACTTGCGTGGCGGGCCTGCGAAGGGAGAGCCAACGATGATAGCGTGCTCGATCGGCCCCATCCTGTCTACGATGAACGCCCTGGCTGCCGGCGCGGAACGGGCTGCCGAGCCCGTCGTTCTCTTCGTTGCGCCCAACGGGAGCGACGAGTGGTCCGGCCGACTGGACAGCCCGAACGGGGATGGCACCGACGGGCCATTCGCGACTATTGCCCGCGCGTGCGACGCCGTTCGAGGCGTGCGCGAGCAGGACGGGGGTGCGACCCGCTCGGTCCGGGTGTTCATTCGCGAGGGAACGTACCTGCTGTCAGAGCCGCTTGTGTTTGCTCCCCAGCACTCGGGCACCAGTGAATCCCCAACGACGTTCAAGGCGTATCACGGCGAGCGGCCACTGATCAGCGGAGGGCGCCCCATCGGAGATTGGCAACCCGTGGAGGTGAACGGGAAGCAGATGTGGGCCGCCGAGCTTCCCGAGGTCAAGAGCGGCGAGTGGTACTTCCGCGAGCTCTTCGTGAATGGCGAGCGACGTCCGCGCACGCGGCTGCCCAAGGAAGGCCTCTACTGGTTCACCGACTTCGTCGATCTCCCAGCGGATGCTCCGTGGAACAAATCCGCCAAGCAGATGAAGTTCGCTCCGGGCGAGATTGAGGCCGACTGGCAGAACTTGTCCGACGTCGAGGTTGTCGCCTTCACGAGGTGGGTCGATTCGCGCTTGCCGATTGATACGGTGGACGAGGAGGCTGGCGTCGTCACCTTCACCAAGCCGAGCGTCTTCAAGCCGGAGGATACGAAGAAGGGTGGCCCGGGGCGCTACTGGGTGGAGAACGTCTTCGAGGCCCTCGATACGCCGGGGCAGTGGTATCTGGACCGCAACGAGGGGATCATCTACTACTACCCGCTGCCCGGCGAGGAACCCGCCACCACCGAGGTGTTCGCGCCGAGACTCGAGCAACTCGTGCGCTTCGAAGGCGAAGCGGACAGCGGCTCCCCCGTCGAGGAAGTCCACCTGCGGAACCTGACCTTCTCTCATGCTGAGTGGACGCTTCCCCCTGATGCGTCCGGAGCATCTCAGGCGGCCGTCAACGTGCCCGGCGCGGTCTTCATGCGCGCTGCACGCAACTGCAGCATCTGTGGATGCACCATCTCGCAGGTTGGGGGCTATGCCGTCGAGTTGGTTGAGGGCTGCGAGGGGAACAAGGTCACCGGGGGCAAGCTCGTCGATCTCGGAGCCGGCGGCGTGAAGATCGGGCACGACAGCTCGCACACTGTAGTCGCAGACAACGAGATCGCCCATGGGGGGAGGCTCTTCCACCCGGCGGTCGGCGTGTGGATCGGGCAAAGCGGAGACAACCAGGTCATCCACAACAACATCCACGACTTCTACTACACCGGAGTCTCGGTCGGCTGGGTGTGGGGCTACGCGGAGAGCCAGGCCGTACGCAATGCCATCGAGTATAACCACATCCACGACCTCGGCCACGGCCTGCTGAGCGACATGGGCGGGATTTACACGCTCGGGGTCTCGCCGGGCACCCGGTTGACGCACAACCTGATCCACGATGTCGAGTCCTATGGCTATGGGGGCTGGGGCCTGTACACGGACGAGGGCAGCACGGACATCCTGCTGTGGAACAACATCGTCTATCGCGTTAAGACTGGCGGATTCCACCAACATTACGGGCGCGACAACATCATCCGCAACAACATCTTCGCCTTCTCCCGGCTGCAGCAGCTCCAGCGCACCCGCGAGGAGGACCACCTCTCCTTCACCTTCGAGCACAACGTCGTGTACTGGGATGAAGGCCCGCTATTGGGGAGCAACTGGAGCAACGGCAACTTCCGCTTCGACCGGAATCTCTACTGGAAGGTCGGCGGGGAGGCCTTCGACTTCGCCGGCAAGTCCTTGGAGGAATGGCAGGCCGGCGGGCAGGACGCAAACAGCCTCATCGCGGACCCGCTGTTTGCCGATCCCGAGCATGGGGACTTCAGCCTGAAGCCGGGCTCGCCCGCCCTCGAGCTGGGCTTCGAGCCGATCGGCCCTGCCGACGTAGGGCCTCGCTCGTCGCCAGCCGAAGATTGACTGGGAGACACCACCAATGGACCACGCCGCCGCCGGCCCTTTCCCGCTGAGCATGTGGACGTCGCTCTACTGGGACCTCTCGCCCGAGGATGTGCTGCGGCACATCGCGAGTCAGGGATGGGGCTTCATCGATCTATCCGCCGAGCACTTCGGTGAGCTCTGGCGCTCCAAGGACGACAAGCGCATCGAGCCCTGGCGGAGTCTCGCGGAGGAGCTGGGGATCGACCCGTACCAGTGCCACCTGTTCATGGACATGAACCTGGCCTCCGCAGACGCCGACGAACGGTCCACGATGGAGGGGCTGCTCGAGGAGCTACTCGAGTTCGCGAGCCGGCTCGGGGTCC
>CBFDAZ010000422.1:0-5416 GCA_965602825.1 uncultured bacterium | reverse complement strand
TCCACTTGCGGGACCGAGCCCCCGAGGTTCGCTTCGGCGCCGAGTACGCCAACCTGCGCTTCACCGTTCCGGTCGAGGATGGGGACCGGGAGCGCTCCTGGGACGACATCTGGCGTGGCAACAGGAAACGCGACGTGGTCGTCAGCTTCCCCGGCCAACCGTACCGGATGGCCTTCTGGCGTGGTGCGAACTACGTGGCGTGCTGGGCCCTGCCTGAGGCGTGGTTGACGTACGAGTGGCTGGAGGCGGAGCCGGACTTCTACGGGGCAGTGGGCTGTGTCGAGCCGCTCCAGGACAAGGACTGCCGCTACTCACGGGTCGACGTGGTCAGCAGCACTCCGGCCCGGGCCGTCGTTAGCTGGGAGTATGCGCTGACCGATCTCGAGGTGAAGATCATCCGCGATGAGCGCGCCGAAGAGATCTTCACGCTCTATCCCGACGGCATCGGGACGCGGTACATGCGGGGCTTCTACCAGAGCGGCTGGCACGAGAACCAGGAGTTCATCGTGGTGAACCGGCCGGGGCGATGGCCCTCGATGGCTCTCGATCCTCAGGCCATCACGTTCCTCGGCCCCGAGGGCGAGCGGCAGGCGCCGGTCTGGCCGAAGCCCGGCTTCTCACTCCTTGGGTGGCCGCAGGTCATCTCGATCGTCAACCTGGGCAGCGGGCCGCGCCCGTTCATGGTGACGCCCGAGGCGCCGACGAGCACCAAGGTGTGGGCGGAGCCGTATGTGCACAAGCCGGACCTGTTCAACAGCTACCCGCACTGGCCGGTGACGCGCGGCATGCAGACGTCCTGGCTCGACGAGCCGGCCGATTTCCAGCGCCCGACTCATAGCAACCTGGCGAACCTAGTGAACTCACCGATCGAGGAGACGGACGAGGAGAAGGACTTCCTGTGGCTGATCGGCATGGGCGAATCCGAGCAGGAGATCCTCGATGTCAGTCGCTGTTGGCTTGAGCCGGGGGAGATCGTGGCGGGCCGGAACGTCGAGCCGGCCGGCTACAGCCAGATCGAGCGAGCTTACGTGCTGAAGGTGGAGGACTCACGCCGGCCGTGCGAGTTCACTCTCGTACCGGCAACAGATACGCCCGTCGTGAACCCGGCGTTCATCGTTGAGGGATGGCGCGGCCCGGCGACAGCATCGGTTTCGGGAGCCGAGGAAGTGCATGTCGGTCAGGAACGGGGGAATGGGGAAGGCGCAAAGCTCGTTGTGTGGGCGAAGGGGCGGTTCGCCGGGCGGACGGAGGTGAAGATCGGGACCGTCCGCTAGCCGGGTCTATTGACGACGAACGTCGCGGGGAACCCGCTGGCCCCGGCTCGACCTGCCGCCTCCCATCACCCAAAGTCGGCATGCCCTGTAGGGGCGCCAGCATGGCGCCCGCCGGGCTGGTGCCCACGGCAACACCATCCGTTGATGAGCATCGTTGCGTCCACGCCACGGGCGCGCTGAGCCTCGGGTCTGCCAATGATGGACCTTGCGGGCGCGATTCTCGCGCCCCTACGAGGGAGTACCCACCCATGGTTCCTTGTGCGGACAGCATGGCCGGACTGGACGGGGACACGCACCGCACGCTGCTCTTCTGGCCCCACAATCCCGCCGTTCGCAGTCGTCTCGCTGGCCCCGGCTTCGCGTCGACGTAGCGCCTACCATCCTCAGATGTGTGCGTCCCTGTCAAGACGAACTGAAGATGCGACTGAGGACACGGCCATCTCTCGCCAACGGCGAAGTCGCATGTTCCCGTATTGCGGTACTGCATGTCTCGCTACCGGGCATTCGGCGCCTCGATGACGGCGATGCTCGGGCCGGCCAGCGCAAGCCTCTGGACGGCCGACGGTGCCATCGGCTCGAAGACCGGCATCGGCGAAGCCGGATCGACGCGGCGAATGCGTACCGGCTGCACGGGCGGCGTGCCGCGCAGATGTAGTTCCACCGACGCCGCAGGCGACCCACTGGCGACCACAACGTAGCGGCCGGTTGGGTTGGAGACGGCAGCAATGAGGGCAGTCCGAGAGGCCCGGATCGGCTCCCCGATGGTTGCGCCCGCCGGGGCGAAGCGTGACAGCAGGGCTGCTGCGTGGAAGGCTGGAGTCGCCTCGCCCTCGTCGGTGAGAAGGCCCCACCCGTGCCCGAAGACCTTGAACCACAGCACCCGGTCCACATACGGCGCGACCGAGAGCGAGAACGCTCCAAGCCACGCTGCACCGTAGTGGGTCCCGATTCGCTTATCTCGTGCCCGGCCGTTCGCCTCACGTGCGGAGTTCAGCGCGCACTCGGTGATCCATATCTGGGTAGCCGATCCGCGTCGCTCCTCGACCATCTTGCGTATACCGGCCGGCGCGATCTGGTGCGGAAGGTCTCCGGCCTCGCCCCGGCAGGCAACGTCGAACAGCTCCTCGTCCCCGGCGACCGGGCTGTGCGCCCCGTGGAAGTGGAAGGACAGGAAGCTGAGCGTCCGCGCATTCTCCGTGAAGTAGCGCAGCCTCTCATCCCAGGGCGAGGCGAAGCCCATTCCGCCGACCTGGCCTCTGGGATCGGCCAGCAGGATCTGGGCCGCGAGGGCGTTATAGGCCCCCGTGGCCGCCTGGATGGTCCTGAAGTGCCCGGCCAACAGGGGCTCGCTGCCGATCTCGTAGTAGTGCACTCCTGGCTCCGTTCGACGCAGGCCGGCGAGCCGGGCGCACAGCGTCCCGAAGTCTCGCCAGCCCTTTTCGGGGCTGACGCCGGAGAGGGGTAAGGGCTTGTCGAGGCACAGCAGCGGCTCGCATCCGCAGGACCTGATCCACGACAGCGCGTTCTGCAGTTCGACGGAGTTGAGCTGCTCCAGCTCATAGAGGTAGAAGTCGGAGAGCCGCACTCTGACGACACATCGCCCCAGCAGGGCCAGCGAGCTCTTCACCCGCGCCGCGAAGCGCTGGTCACGCAGGCGGGGCATGGCATCGCTCCCCAGGCATACGCCGAGTTGAAGCAGACACTCCCGGCCGCCCGCGTCGAAGTCCACCAGGCACGCGCCGACGGCGGGCTGGCCCTGGCTTGGCGCCGGCAGCCTCTCTGCCCGGATCTGGTCCACAGTGAAGCGTAGGGGCCGCCACGAGCCCGTCTTCACGAATTGGAGGAGCTTCACAGCCCTCAGGTGCGTGTCGTCGATGGGCTGGCCTTCGTCATTCCTGAACGAAGCGAAGGGCGCACCAAGGTTGAACCAGTCGGCTGATGTGAGGGAGACCGTCTTGACGTAGGAGGTGTCGGTCGCCGTATCGCCGACCTTCAGGTAGGAGCGCAGGACGAGATCGATCTGGTGTCGGCCTCCATCGCCGCGCAGCCACAGGGAGATGCCCGTGCACCCCTTGTCGGCCCACACGGAGCCCTTCACGGGAACGGTCACGCTGGCCCAGGTCTTCTGGCCGGCGTCGAACTCGACAAGCGCAGCCTGGCTGCCGCCGCCGTCAGGGGCGCCGGGAGCGACCGCGTAGATCTCCGCGATCGTTGACTTCCCGAACTGACCCACCAAGTCGTCATTGGTGCCCCAGTCGCGGACACCAGCCTCGAAGTCGGCAATGGGTACCGAAACGGCCTGGGCAGCCAATTCCGTTGTTGAGCAGGAGAGCAGCGCAATGAGCAGCACCATGGGCGACGCCTCCGTAGACGGCCGTGTGGGCCGCGACCATGCAGGCGCAGCGGAGCCGGGCCCCGCGTCTCAGGCCCGCAACAACTCGTCCAGGACAGCGAGGATCTGGGCCCGGGCGGCAAAGAGCTGGGTTGCGTCACCGGTGAACTCCGTCAGATCGGTTCCGCTTCCGGTGACCTGTGCGACGGCGGCGCTGAGGACAGACTCCGCGCGCTGCGCCAGCCCGCTCCTGCCTTCGGACCTGGCCTTCCCGATGGCCTCGTCGAGCAGGCACAGGCACTCGTAGTCCTCGATGCCGTCGCGCAGGATCTCCCAGCGCGGTGAGGCGTAGGGCCCGTCTGGGCCGGGGTAGACGATGAACAGATCCCCCGCGGCGTAGCGTCCGTCGCCTTCGGGTTGCCCGCGCGGATCGGGCGGCCATCTCTCGTACGACCACCTGAGCAGGCCCTGCAGTTCCTCACGGAAGACAAGCCAGCCGATCACCCGGGTGTCAATGCCGGGGGAGGTGACGAAGGTGTTCGGGCGCTGGGGATGGCAGCAGATGTACGCCTCGACGCGGCCGCCCGCCCCACGCTTCTTAGCCGCCAGTTGCCGGTCGTAGGCGTCGTCTCTCAGCTTGAAGACCATCCGGTCGATGTGCGGAGCGAGGCGGCCGGCTGACTCGAGCGAATCGAGAGCGACCGTTACCTTCAGCCGTGGGTCGGCGGCATGGACCAACTCCGCACAGCGAGCGAACCGCGCCAGCACCGGTATGTCCGGCGTGTCGCGAGGTTCATCAGCAGGGCAGATGAATACATTCTCCAGCCAGCCGTTCTCGTCCAGATGCCTGGCAAAGTGCTGCAGGAAGGCGGCCCAGGCCGCGTCGTATGCCTCGTCGCCCGGGTTGGCCATCTCGGACTGCGCACTCCCTTCGGCATCCACCCACGTGATGGTGCTGTCGCCCTCTTTGCTGAACATCGAGTAGTACTCGATCCCCTCATCGATCCCGACCTCGCGGCAGAGGGAAACGTAGCGATCGAACAGCGTGTAGTTGAAGGTCGGCTTCCCCGTCTCGTCGTGGCGCCACTCGAACATGCTCCGTCTCACGGTTGCCAGCTTCTGGCCGTGAGCGGCGAGGTCCTGAAGATAAGCGCGGACGAGATCCCAGTGCTCCTTACTCCAGGTCTCCAGACCATATTGCTCGGCGATGCGCTCGGGCGCCTGCCAGAAGCCCAGGGAGAAACGGTAGTCTCGGGGATCGGGCAGAATGGGCGCGTGGACGACAACCGTCAGGGGCACCCCTACCTGCGATCCCCCTTCATCCGCGAGCGCGATGATCCCCGTGTACTCCCCTGATGGGATGTCCCGGGGCACGTGGACGCCGACCCACAGGGGCTGAGGTGTGGTCGCCTCGATCTCGACGACGTCGTCTTCGGTCAGTCCCGGCGTGAGGATGTCCGGCCACAAGCGCTTCGGCGCTCCCGGCTGGAGGTGGTCGGCGGCCGGCACATATCCGACCGCGTGGACCCGGACCCGCTCAGAGGGTAACGCCGCGTCCGCGCCAGCCAGATCGGAGACGGACACCGACAGCCTGACACGCTTGGTGCTTGTGGGCTGAACCACGAGTTGGAGCGATTCCCACTCATTCCGGCACGCTTCGAGGCGCGCTTCGGCCTCCAGGGGCACGATCCGTCGGTCGGGGAACACCTTGTCCAGCGAGCTGACCGGTGTCACGACAAAGGAGCGGAGCTGACCCGCTGACAGGCCGGCCGCGCGGGTGCGGACCAGCAGCTCCTCCGCCCGATCCTGG
>CBFDAZ010000421.1:0-5419 GCA_965602825.1 uncultured bacterium | reverse complement strand
CACCGGCCCTTCGGCATGTGGTTCGACTGCCCGTACAACGTCGTCCGCGAGTGCGTCTTCGACTGCCGCTGGGGGCGCAACTTCGAGTTCTTCTCGACTCCGCGTCTGCTGATGGAGCGCTGCGTCGTCACCAACGGCTTTGACGGTTCGGGCTCGGCGGACGGCCGGGCGAAGCTGTTTGTGATCGACTCCATCTTCCGGCGCAACGTCATCTACCGCAACTACTACGGGCCGATGGTCATCAACTCGTACAAGTGGAGCGACGAGGAGCCCTGGGGGATGATGCGCTCGCGGGTCTACCACAACACCTGGTACCGGAACCACGAGTACGGGTACGAGATGATCGACCTGGGCGAGAAGCCCGACCCGCACATGGTGACCGGCAACGTCTTCCAGAACAACATCTTCGCCTTCAACGACCCCGGCGGCGATGGGCTTGCGTTGCTGCTCTACTCGAACATCGCCGAGGACAACCTCTTCCGACACAATCTCTTCTTTGGTTCGAAGCCGGGCGACAAGACAATCCGCTACGACTGGACCTTCCCCGGCGTCTCCGAGTGGAGCGGCTTGACGATGACCGCAACCGAGGCGAACGAGCGGAAGCCCGACCAGTTCGTCGGCAACATCGACGCCGACCCGTTCTTCCGCAATGCCGAGGCCGACGACTTCCGACTGGATATTGGCAGCCCGGCCATCAACGCCGGCAAGCCGCTGGCGGTGGCGCGAGCCTCCGGCTCCGGCACAGAGCTCCCGGTGGATGACGCCCGGTGGTTCTACGACGGGTGGGGCATTCCGGGTGAACACGGCGACACCGTGTGTGTCGGTTCCGAGAAGCGCCAGGCTCGGGTGGTGAAGGCCGACATCGACGCGAACGTGCTGACATTCGACCGCGATCTCTCGTGGCGGGAGGGCGACGGGGTCTCCTTGCCCTATCCTGGCTCCGCTCCGGACATCGGTGCGTACGAACGTGGCGGGAAGCGCGGGGTATATGGCCCCGCGCCGGAGATTCCTGAAGGCCTGCGCCTGGAGACGATGGAGACCGCCGCCGAGCCCGTGGTCGTCACCGACTTCGAGCCGGAGAACCTGGAGGACTGGTTCTGCTACTGGAACTTCAGCCGCCAGCGCAACACAAGCGCGCGCCTCGACGATACGACTGCCGCCTCCGGCAGGCACTCGATGCGCGTGTTTGCCGAGAAGGACGGCGCGATCATGTCCTGCGACATCCGCCCCCGCTGGTGGGACATCGATCGGTTCCCCTTCGTGAAGCTGTCGTACCGGATCCCGGCGGGCGTGCCCGTCGGCCTCTGGCTGCACGCTTTCAGGAGCACCAATGTCGGGCGAGGTGCCGTGTGCGTTGGGGGCACGGCGGCCCGAGATGTCGGCTCGTACCGCGACCTCGGCAAGTTCGAGCTGGTTGATGATGACGCCTGGCACGAGGTCACCATCGACGCGCGGGCGATCCGCGAGGTCTTCCCACAGGTCAAGCTGCTGCAGATGTTCCGCTTCTATACGAACGCAAACGGCACGGAGGGGCAGCAGTACTGGTTCGACAACTTCCGCATACTGCCGGCCGAGTAGGGTGGCGGGCACTCAAAGGCTGAACGGCAAACGTCCGAAGGCGTCGGAGCTGGAGCTCCGACCTACGAGACGGCCCAACGGCGAACGGCATGCACGGCCTCGATCACCCAGGGATGAAGCGCCATGACTCGGAGGTGCGAAATGGCTTACGTACATCGTGCAGGAACGACTTGGTGGTGCGCGCTGGTGGCTCTGATTGCTGGTGTGCTCGCAGGAGTTGCCACCGGTCCGCGCGCGAATGCCGACCGACTTGACTACGAGTACTTCCTGCGGCAGCTCATCGACCTTGAGGCTCTGCCGAAGCTGCAGCCGGGTGTGACATGCAAGCAGTTCTCGAGCTACGACCGGCGCTCCCACGAGCCGGACGGCTGGGCGGCGAACGGCGACCGGGGGCAGTACCTCCGCACTGAACCAGACACCGGCGAAGCGGTCATGGCCGAGATGGACGGCCCCGGCTGCATCTTTCGGATCTGGTCGGCGAATCCGCAGGGGCTCATCCGCTTCTACCTGGATGGCGAGACAAAGCCGACCTTCGAATGGGACTTCAACGCGCTGTTTGGTGGCGAGATCGATCCGTTTCTGCCCCGCTTTGTGTACAAGCGGGGGGATCAGCAGTCGGCCTCGGACTGCTACCTGCCGATCCCCTACGCCAAGAGCTGTAAGGTGACCGCCGACAAGGCGCACGGCCAGTACTACCACATCGGCTACAAGACCTACCCGCCAGGGACCGAGGTCGAGACCTTCCACCTCCCGCTGACGCAGGAGGAGCGGGCGGTTCTGGACGAGGTGCGGAAGGCGCTCGACGAGTGCGGGCAGGATCCCAAGCGGCCGTCGGGCCCGGTTCACTCCCGTGCAGCGGATGCGAACACCGACGCCTGGGAGGACACGGCGCTCTGGCCCGGCCAACGGGTGGCGATCGCGGACCTCAAGGGGCCGGGGACCATCCAGTCGATCCGTGTGCAGATCGGGGGCCTCGGGCGCTACCCCTGGCACAAGACCGTCATCAGCGCGTACTGGGATGGCGAGACCGACCCGAGCATCCACGCGCCGCTGGCGGCGTTCTTCGGCACCGGCTGGCAAGCGAACCAATACAAGTCGCTGCCCCTCGGCATCGACGATGGCGGCTGGGGCTACTGCTACTTCGCCATGCCCTTCCACGAGTCCGCGCGCATTGCCCTGACGAACATGGGCCGGCAGGACGTGCGGTTCAGCTACCAGGTGACCTGGAGCGAAGGGCCCGTTTCCGATGAGGAGGCGCAGTTCCATGCGCGCTGGCGGCGGGAGGCGCCCTGCGAGACGTTCGATTACCCGTTGATCGAGGCGACAGGCCAGGGGCATTTCGTCGGTGTGGTGCTGAACGTGGACTACCCCAACCCGCACTGGTGGGGTGAGGGCGATGAGAAGGTCTGGGTCGATGGCGAGGAGTGGCCATCCACGTTCGGGACGGGATCTGAGGACTACTTCGGCGACGCGTGGGGCATCCGGGCGCTGCACGAGCCCTTCTTCGCGTGCAGTTGGATCAAACCCCCGCGCGTCTCATGCTACCGGTGGCATGTTCCCGACGATATTCCCTTTGAGAAGTCCCTCAAGATGACCATCGAGAACTACCCGGACTTCCCCGAGGACTACGCAAGCTGCGCCTTCTGGTACCAGACGGAGCCGCATGCCCGCACCTTCCCGATGTTGACGCCGGAGTCGCTGCGGACCTGGGGCAAGTCGATGCCGTGGACGGTGGAGATCGAGGACATCATGCCGCCTTCGGAGTCTGCGGTCCGCGTGGATCGCGAGTACAAGCCGGGCTACTATGCCGTTCCGGACGCGGAGCTTGAGTACAGCCATGAGCGGGCGGTCGTGGTGGGTGTTCCGGACGGCTTCTTTCTACCTCTCGGCGTGTTCACCGTGCCCCGGGACGGCGTGTACTACCTGACGCTCTGGGGAACGCCCACAGTGACGGACGCAACCGCCAGGCTCCGTGTAGACGATACGGATATGCCCAAAGGTCCGCTTGCGCTTGCGGAGGCCGCCGGGATGGAATTCGGCGGCGTGGAGCTTGCGGCCGGCGAACATCGCCTGGCCGCCATCTTCGAGCGAGGCGGGACAGCGTGGCTCGATTGCATACAGGTCGAGCCGGCTCCCCGCGTTCGCAACGCGATCGAGGCCGAGGACATCGAGCCCGGCGGCTCCTCAGGCCAGCCGGTGAGCGTGGAGACAGCGACGCTCCGCTGGAGCGGCGGCCGGCAGCTTGTCTTCGCCGCTGAAGGGCCCGGTAACTACATCGACCTGGCGATCCCGACCAGGGCGCGCGGCCGGTTCGAGCTGGTCGCCCAACTGACGAGCGGCCCGGAGTGTGGTTCTGTCCGGGCCTATCAGGCGGGCAAGCCCATCGGCGGCGTGATCTCGACCTACGCGCCTGAGCTCAAGACAGGGCCGCGGCGTGCGCTGGGGCAGGTCGACTTGACCGATGAGGACCGCACCGTCCGCCTGCAGGTGGCGGGCAAGGACGAGAAGTCGGCTGGCTATCGGCTGGGCATCGACTGCTTGTTCCTGCAGCCAATCATGGTGGAGAACGCGACCGAGGGGGAACACGCGAAGGTCCTGGACGCCAAGGGCGCTGGGGTCACGGTACAGCAAATGCAATACGGCAGGCAGGGCTGGAGTGGAGGGGCGCAGCTCTGGCTGCCAAGTCATGACCCCGAGGGCTTCGTGACCATCGAGGCCGAGGTGCCCGAAGACGGCAAGTACCAGCTCGCGGTCTACCTGACCACCGCCAGGGACTACGCCCTCTGCCAGGTCCTGGTGGACGGCAAGAAGGTCGGCGAGCCGGTTGACTGCTATGCTCCGGGCGTGCAGTGGAAGGGGAAGACGGACCTTGGTGTCGTTGAGCTGAAGGCCGGGCGCCACGAGGTCCGCTTCCAGTCGGTGGGCAAGAACGAGCAGTCCGTCGGCTACATGATCGGCGTGGACTGCTATACGCTGCAGCCCGTCCAGTAGGCCGCCGCCGGAGTGGAAACAGGTCCTCGGGGCCGGCAGCAAGGGGCGAACCGATGCACCGGTGTTGGACGACCATGAGGCTGCTACAGACAGCGGTGTCCATTCTGGCGATGCTCGCCAGCAGCATGGCCGGCGCCGACATCGACCTTGAGACGCCGGCCGGGCCCCACATCAACCTCGCCGCACGCGACTTCGTTGATGCGCGCACCTTCAGCTCCGGTGAAGTGGTGTTGGCAACAACCTACTTCTACTGGTACGACAGCAACACGGGTGAGGGCTGGACCTACGCCGACGGTTCGAGCACGCTCACCCATCATCCCATCGATGAGGACGACTACAGCTACCGCTCCGTGGACTGGCACAAACGCCAACTGCGCGATATCGCCGCCGCGGGCGTTGACGTGGTTCTCCCTGTCTACTGGGGCGACCCAACGCGCGAGGCGCCCTGGAGCTTCGAAGGTCTCGAGGCCCTGGTGCAGGCACAGCTCGAGCTACTGGCCGCCGGCGAGCCGGCGCCCCGGATCGGGATGTTCCATGCCGCGATCTCCCTTTCGTGGGGGCCGGACGGCAAGGTCGATCTGACCGAGCCGTTCGGGCACCAGTGGTTCTACGCCACCATCCGCGACTTCTGGTCGATGGTGCCGCCCTCACGGTGGGCCATGATCGACGGCAAGCCCCTGATCTTCCTCTACTCGGCGTCCTTCGCTGCGGATCACGATCAGTCGGGCATCGACTTCGTCCGGCGGGAGTTCGCCAGGGACTTCGCCGGCCGCGAGCCGTACATCGTCCGCGGCGACGGCTGGAACGTCGAGACGGAGAGCCAGTACAGTTGGGGAGGCGCCGTCGGGCC
>CBFDAZ010000420.1:0-5442 GCA_965602825.1 uncultured bacterium | reverse complement strand
AAGACGGGACGGTCATCTGGAAGAACGACACCAGCGGCCAGATGTACCTGCCGCAGCCCCATCCTCCCTCCCAGGCGATGACCGGAGTGACGCCGCAGGGGTACATCGTGGTCCACGAGGACCAGTTGTTCATCCCCACCGGCCGCAACGCGCCGGCCGCGTTCGACCGGGCGACCGGCAAGCTCCGGTATTACCGCAGCCGGCCGGATACCTGGGGCGACCGATGGGGCGGGGTTCACGTCTTCGCCTCGGGGGGCCTGCTGTGGAATCGGCGCTGTCATATTGGGCCTGACATTGACGTCCGGTTGGGTGAGTCAGAGCCGTGGGATCAAGACGGTCTGGTCGTCTTCGACCGCCCCACGGGAGACGTGAAGCTGAACCTCATGGGCAAACACCGTGCCGTTGTCAGTGGCGATATTCTCTACGCCTCCGGGAGCGGCAACGTCACCGCCTTCGATCTCCAGGCACTGCTTGGCGGAACGAAGCCAGAGGAGTGCAAGAAATGGGATGCCCCACACGAGCGCGCCTATGACCTCATTCTCGCTGGCGACACAGTCGTGGCAGGCGGGCGAGGCGCCGTCACCGCCATCGCCGCGCCAAGTGGCGACGTCCTGTGGGAGAGCGAGGTAGATGGCCATGTGTACGGATTGGCGGCAGCGGACGGGCGGCTGGTTGCCAGCACCACCACAGGCCAGATAATCTGCTTCGGCCCCGAAGCCACAGAGAGACCGGCTGAGGTCTCCTCGCAGCCCGAAGAGCCGGCCGTTGACAACGCGAGAGCGGGCGAGATGGCCGGCAGAATCATCGAGGAGTCCGGCATCACCGACGGCCTCTGCCTCGACCTGACCGGCGACGAGGGCCTGGCCGGTGCACTGGCCGACCAGTCGGAACTGAGCATCCACTGCGTCGAGCCGGACCCGGTCGCAGCCATCAGCAGGCGGCGCATGCTGGACGAGGCGGGGCTCTATGGCGTTCGCGTCACGGTCCATCAGGTTGCGCCCGGACCGCTTCCTTACGCCGATTACCTCGCGAATCTGATTGTGGTGGGGGACGACGACCTCGAGGACTGGTCAGCGGAGGAAGTGTACCGCGTTCTCCGTCCCCTGGGCGGCACGATCTACATCGCTCCAGCGTCGGACGGTGATGACGGGGTCGCCGCGAAGGTCCGGCGCTGGCTCCGACACGGAGGCGTTCCCTCGGCTGAGGTCCGCGCGGCTGGAGAGACGGTGATGGTTGTTCGGGGAGAGCTGCCCGGCGCCGGTGAGTGGACCCACCAGTATGCGGACACTGCCAGGTCCGGGTGCTCCAACGATGAACGCGCGAAGCTGCCGCTCAAGCTGCTCTGGTTCGGCAAACCAGGACCGGCGAAGCTGGTAGCGCGGCACTGGAGGGGGCCCGCACCCCTATCGGTCAATGGCCGCTTGTTTGTGACCGGCCAGCATAGCGTCACGGCCGTTGATGCCTACAACGGCCGTGAGCTCTGGGCGAAGGACTTGGAGGGGGCCGGGCGTTTCCCGGTGAGCTCCAAGGGAGGCAACACGGCAGCGGACAGCGACCACGTCTACGTCGCCACCGGCGATTCGTGTGTGCGGCTCAGCGCCGCCACCGGCGAGACGAAGCATACGTACAAGGTGCCGGCAGCCTCGGGCGAAGCTGCGGGCGAGACGGAGGAACAGCCGTTTTGGGATTACCTGGCTGTTACCGATGACCTTGTGCTTGGAACAGCAGCGGCAGGCGGAGAGAGCGGCTACCTCTTCGCCCTCGGCAAGGATGACGGCGAGCTACGCTGGCTGTACTCGGCCCGAGAGGCGATCCACCACGATTCGGTTGCCGTGGGCGACGGTGCGGTCTATTTGATCGACAGGACCAGCGCGGCCGACCGTGACAAGGTGAAGCGGCGCGGCGAGCGACCGATCACCGAGGAGACGCTCGTCGCCCTCGATGCGGAAACGGGAGAGAAGCTGTGGGAGAACGATCGCGGCCTGGCGAAGCGCCTTGAGTTGCGTTGGGCGAAGGGAGTGTTGCTGGCGACCGGTGGCGGCAGGATGACCGCGTACTCGGCGGATGACGGAAAGATGCTCTCGTGGAGCGGCGTCAGCATGCGTCGCTTCCCTGTCATCGTTGGGGATACGATCTACGGCGAGCCGCGCGCCTACGACCTGCAGACCGGCGAGCCGAGGCGCCGGGAGCACCCGCTGACCGGTGAGATGGTCCCATGGACCTTTGCCAGGTCCTACGGCTGTGGCTCCATCTCGGCCTCGCCGACGATGCTGCTGTTCCGCTCGGGCGTGGTTGGCTTCTGCGATCTGGTGGGCGACAGCGGCACCCACAACTTCGGCGGGGTCCGCGCCGGCTGCTATGTCAACGCGATTGTGGCGAACGGCTTGGTCTTGATGCCGCCGGCGGACGCTGCCTGCACGTGTTCCTACAGCTACCAAACCACGGTTGCTTTGGCACCCACAGCGGGGAACGAGGAGTGGTCCCTCTTCTCTGCTCAACAGATCGCCGAAGGCCAGGCGATCCGGCACGTAGCCCTCAACCTGGGTGCCGTGGGCGATCGGCGGGATGGCGAGGGCAAGCTGTGGCTGAGCTTTCCGCGGCCTCCGACGGGCCAGGCGCTCAACGTGCCGGCGGAGATTGAGGTTCTCCCGGAGGGTGGCTACTACCGACGCAACGCCGATGAGGTGGTCGTCGAGGGTACGGATAGCCCGTGGCTGTACGGGTCGGGGTGCGAGGGGCTCCGAACGGCGACGGTCGCCGTCGGCGGCAGTGAAGCCAGGACGTTCGCGGTGCGCTTGCACTTCGCCGAACTTGACGACCTGGAGCCGGGCCAGCGTGTGTTTGGCGTGAAGTTGCAGGATGATGTGGTAATCGAGTCGCTGGATGTGGTCAAGGAAGCGAAAGGCGCCAGACGGGTGTTGTTGAAAGAGATTGAAGGCGTAGAGGCACAGGGCTCCATCAAGCTGGAGCTTGTATCCCGCACCGACAAAGCCCCGATCATCAACGCGATCGAGATACGCGAGGAATAGCGGCGATGCCAGCTCAGATTACTCCTGCGGCTAGCAGGAGCTGCGGAATCGGCCTGAACTATCAGTCGGCGATCTTGATCACCCGAGCAGGCGTGCTCCTGCTGGGTGTTGCCTTGGCGGTATCGACGCCGGGGATCGCCTGTGACATCCCCGTGTACGAGTACACCCTCACAATGTGGCAGCGCGACCCGTACGAGGTCCTTTACCTCTACCGCGGCGATCAAGGCCCTGAGGACAAGCAGGTCAATGATTACCTGGCGCGCACCGAGTGGGGCAGGAACTCGAACGCCAACTTCGTCTTCACCGCGGCCGACGTGGCTACTCTGGAACAGGGCCAGGGCCGTCGACTGGCGCGGCAGGTCTGGGAATGGCACAAGTCGCGGGACCTCCCGTTCCACGCGGTGCTGACCCCGCGCGGCGCCGAGTGCTTTGTGGGGCGGCTGGATGTGTCTTCCGCCAAAGCCATGCTCCAGTCGGCGAAGAGGAAAGAGCTGGCCACGCAGCTATGTGATGGCAAGCGTGGGCTGCTGCTGCTGCTGCTGGGCCCCGATGAGGCGGAGAACTCATCGGCGCGCAAGGGCGTCCGGGACGCCTTGGCCGAGGCCAAGACCGAGGGAGTGGAGACCGGCTTCCTGGAGGTCCGGCGGGACGACAAGAGCGAGAAGTGGCTGGTTGATCAGCTACTGTGCGTCGAGGAAGACCTGAAGGAGATCCAGCGTCCCATGGTGTTCGGCACCTTCGGTCGGGCCCATGTCCTCGAGCCATTCCTGGGCAAGGGCATCACCTACGACAACATGCTCGATCTCCTGGCCTTCATGAACGGCCCCTGCTCGTGCGAGATCAAGGCTGCCAGCCCGGGCATGGACCTCTTGACCGACTGGGACTGGGACGCACGGGTGAGCGGTTGGGCGTTCGAGGAAGACCCGGCGGCCGCGGCGCCGGAGCCCGCTGAACTAGCAAGCGCGGAGGCCACAAGCGCTGACGTCGCGCCGCAACCGGCTAGCCCCGTCACAGCCGCTGCCCCGGCCCGGGTCAAGGGAACCCCCGTCGGCTCAGGAGGCGCGCCGGAGGCGAAGCCCGCGGAAGCCAAGGCACCGGCGCCTGCAGCCAAGACAGCGCCGCCCATCTCCGACAAACGCCGGCAGGCGCCGCAGCGGACGGCGGACCGCAAGGGCCCGGCCTCCGCTGCTTCGGCGGCGCTCGACAAGACGCCTGGCGCGCAGGGTTCTGACCCGCAACCTGTCGCGGCGGAGGAGAGTCGTGGCCCGGCTCTCCCTGTCGGCCAGCCCGTGGAGAGCGTCCCGGCCGAGAGCGGGCCGCCGCTCAGCTCAGAGCTGGCCATGGGTCTGGGGCTGGGAATGGGGGGCGCCGCCGTCGTCGCGGCAGGAGTGGGCTTCCTTCTCATGTGGCGGCGGCGCGAGCATTAGAATCGCGGCATGCGTTGGCCACAGCAATGTGACTGGCCCACTGGGCATCCAGTGGGCCAGTTTCTTACTTAGTCAACTGCCTGCTGGGTTAGATCGTTCAGGCGCTCCGCACTCTACCAGCGAGCACCGATCCTGATGTCAGCCCGCCACGGGTACTTGTCGATACGTAGGCCGAGCCACCGTCCATCGCGCCGTACCGGTCTGTACTGCGTCGGCGGCCTCTCCTTCGCGACGGTGCGCTCGACGTACCGCACAACACCGACCGGCACGTAGTTGTGCGCCGGGAGTCTCAGCTCACCGATCTCATCACGGCCATCCCGGCGGAACGGCACCACACGAACTCTCTCGCCGACGTACAGCCTCGGATGGCCCTTGGTGATCTTCAGCTCGACTCTGTAGCCATAGCGGACGACCTCAAGCCAGTCACCGCGGATGTTCACGATCTTGCCACTCCACGCGTCGCTGTTCGTGAAGTCGCCCTGGTCGTTGGGTCGGAAGTCGTACCCCTGATCGCCCCACCCAGGGTCGGCCATGGCGATCGAGAGGGAGCCCATCAGGAACACTGCCAACACTGTCAGCATCTTGATCTGCCTGGTCATCTTCGGTCCCTCCGTTCTGTGCGACCGCCGTTTCTACTATCGACCATAGTATTTATACCCGATCCGGGACTTCGTATCCAGTGATGTGCGTCACACACGCGCAGAATCGGCTACCTACGGCCCCAGGGAGGCCGTTGCGCGGTACGCGGCCAAGGTGCACCGGCATCGTTTGGGCCCCATGCGGAGCACCAGGCGTAACGCATTTCGCGCGCCATACGCTCAGGCGACGAACCGAGGCAGATCCATGAGTTCAGGAGACCCGGACGCCGGGCATTCGGAGGCCGTCCTGGCCTATCTCGGCCGCCTGTACCATGGGCATGAGCAAGAGCACGCCTGCCGAGCGACCACACCCGAGGGCGTAGCCGAGTGGCAGGCGTCGGCGCGGCC
>CBFDAZ010000419.1:0-5443 GCA_965602825.1 uncultured bacterium | reverse complement strand
CGCCACCAGACTCCAGTGCTCGCCCTCGTCCTGGGTGCGGTAGATGCGGACGGCTTCCGCCTGGGCGAGGGCCACCAGGATCTCGCCCGTCTGCAGCGCCGCAATCCCGGGCTGGTCGTACTCGACCAGGTCGGGGCTGATCGGCTTCCGCGTAGTGCCGTCCGGGAACGGGGCCTTGGTGGCGCCGCTGTCCTGGGACCATTCGAAGTAGGCATAGCCTCCGTCGAGTCCGGCGGCGTAGATGATTCCGTCGCGTTCGCAGATCTGGGTCTTGGCGAGGTCATCGGCCAGCATGGGCATCACCTACCGGTGGGGCACGAAGTGAGCGGTTGGGTGTTCTGGGAAAGGAAGTTGCGGGTTGCAGACACTGAATCTCAAGCTGGGAACGCAGTAGCTCGCGCTTCCGTATCCAGGAGGTCATCGTGGCGGATCGCCATTGGTTGCGGCACAGCAATCGCCGGAGATTCCTGACGCAACTGGCGCGGTACTCGGCCGGCATCGCTGGCGGATGGGCGGCGCCCCGACTGGCGCGGGCTCAAGCGACGCCGGATGTGGTGATAGGGCGTGGGGGAGAGGTCCCCGATCGCCTGGCAGCGGTGCTCGAGCCACTGGGCGGAATGGCGCGCTTCGTGGAGCCGGGATCGACGGTCGTCATCAAGCCCAACGCCGGTTTCGCTGAACCGCCGGGAACGGGTGGCAACACCACACCGGAAGTGATGTCGGCTGTGGTGCGAGCGTGCAAGGCTGTGAAGGCCGGGAAGATCATTGTGGTCGAGGGCTGTTGCTCGAACCGCGGCCTGTTCGGCACAGGGGCGGACCCTACCGGGGTCACCCAGGCCGCCCAGGCCGAGGGTGCGGAGGTGGTTGAGACAGGTACCGATGCGGCGAACTACCGGGATGTCCGCCTCGACGCGCCGGATCGCCCCGAACACCCGATCGCCAAGCTGATCCTGGAGGCTGACGTCGTCATCAACCTACCGCGGTTGAAGACGCACCCGTATTCGGGCTACACGATGTCGATCAAGAACCTGATGGGCGTGATGCGGCACCCGCACCACTTCCACAACGACGGCTGGAAGAAGCTGCCAGAGCGGCTATCGTGTCTCGGGCGGGCGCTGCAACCGTACATCCCTCTGACAATCATCGATGGCACGGACCTCGTGACCGACTGGGCAGCAGGCCATCCGGGGAAGCTGGCCCGGCTCAATGTATTGATCGCGGGCACCAACATGGCGACGACCGACTCCATCGGGTTGACGTTCTTCGGCAAGAACCCCTTGAGCGACTGGCAATGCGCGACCGGGGACAACTACCTGCGCCTGGCCCACCGAGCCGGCTGGGGGAAGGCCGACCTGCGGGAGATCGGGATCAAGCAGGTGAGTCTGTAGCGGGTCTGCGAAGGGCGAACGTCGCGGGTAACCCGCTCTTTTGTAAAAGAGCCGGTTCCCCGCACCCCTCCGGCAGAAAACTCTGGTTGTGTGTAGCTGCTTGCCGCATAGTAAGCTGTCGCGCCGATCGTGCCACTCCAGAAGCCGGGACACACGCAGACAACAGTCCCCTTGTGCCTGTGCGGCGGCCCAGCCCTGAGTGCATCGCGAATGATGCGGGATAACCTGAATCCCCTTCAGATGGCCTCTCCGCGTCAACGAATTGCCTGGGTGGTTCTTTGCCGGCGACCGAGGGGATTGCCCCCGGAGTGCGTCCTCCTTGATGACGGATCGAGGACCGCGAGCACGAGGGGGCGCCCCGGTGAGGCAATGCGGAGGCCTGTCGCTTGTCGAACTGATGATCGTCCTGGCCATCATCATCGTGCTGGTAGCGCTCTTGCTGCCCGCCTACACGTCTTCCCAGTCGCGGACCCACCAGCTCGCCTGCGCCACCAACCTCCGACAGATCGGCATCGCGATGCTGACCTATGTGATCGACCACGACCAAGATGCTCCCCCGGATTCGTCGGCGGCATCCGGCCCAAGCTGGCAGGCGGCCGTAGCCCCTTACGTGGGCAGTGAATCCATCTTCCGCTGCCCATCAACGCGTCGTGGCCTGAGAGACCCGATCACCGGCGAGCCCGTGCACTATGGCTTCCATGCGGCGCTGGGGCCACTCGGCGGCATGTCGGCGAGCTGGTGGCGACGCGTGGGCAACGGCTACCGGCTGAGTACGGACGACGCGGCGAGCGTGATCCTGGTAGCCGACGCCAGGCAGAGCCTGATCAGCCACCGGCGCGCAGACTTACTGGCCATCGGCTACGCCAATGCGCCCGACGCGCACTTCGCTGCCCGTGGGCTTCAGCCCGACGATCGCTGGAGGCGCCACCCGGGCGGAAGCAACATCTGCTTCCTGGATTGTCATGTCAAGGCGTACAAGGCGGAGGAACTCCTCGAGGCGGTGCCGGTGGTGGCCAGTGGGCCGTCAGGCAGTTGTCGAACTGTGGAGGAGGGTATTCACCAGGCCCGGTGAGGAGGTGCCGGCACTCCCACGTGGCACGATTTCCGTTGGGTGGCGGGTGCTGCACGTGGGCCAGGCCTGGCGCTACGCCTCCACTGGGCGGGAGTTCACTTTGAGCCACTCGGCAAACTGCTGCAACGTGAGGGAGCCGGTCGCAAGCGCTACCATGGTCTCCTCAGCCTGGTCGTGGGACACTTCGAGGAGAAACCCATTCGCGTCAAGCAGCACCGAACTCGCGAGGAGGGCTGTCCGTTTGTTCCCGTCTACGAACGGGTGACTGGTGGCAATGGCGTGGCCGAGAGCGGCTGCTTTGTCGAAGATCGAGGGGAAGAACTCGACGTCGGCGGTCCCGCTCAACGGCCGCTGGACCACGGCCTCAAGGCGCTCCTCGTCAAGGACTCCCGGGCATCCGCCGGTACGACGAATGCTGTCATCGTGCAGGCGCACGATCGTGTCGCGGCGGAGCGTCTTCACCCTTCACCACTAACGTTTGGCCAGCCTCTCGAGGGCCCCCAGATGCCTGTTGATAGCCCTATCGACAAGTTCGCCTTCGAGTGGTGGTACGGGCTTCAGCGAGGCCGGATCAATGCAGCGGCCAGGCTCTACCGAGATGAGGGACCGGCCGTGGAAGCCCGTGAACCCGGCCGAGGTGGTTTCGAGTTCGGCGCCGGGCTGAAGACCGTACGCAATGCTGCTCTCATCGTAGAAGACGGGGGGACCGCCTTTCTCACTCCGTGATCCCTTCAGCATTGCGGGCACCTCCATCCACTTCATAGAACGAATCTCGTAGCAGCTTCGTTGCCTCCTGGTTGCGGGTCCGGATAGCCTCCAGTTCTTCCTCGCTCAGATCCCTGTATCCTCCCTCGGCTGTGATCAGAGCGACCTTGATGGGCCCGCCTACCTTGGGATCCTGGGAGGCCGTCTCTGAGATCAGGTACTCAGCCAAGTTCGCCAGGGCACGAACTGGCTTGCTGGGGTCGAAGAGGCGGTGAGTCAGATAGGTCGCGTACTGGGGGATGCCCCCCGCCATGAAGCCCGCCACCGTCGGTTGCGGAGCGAAGTCCAGTTGGCTCACCAAGAGGAGAGAGCGGGGGCGGTCATTCCCAAGGATGCCGCCCAGGATGAGCCCCAGGGCGGGCCGGTTCTCAACAGGGAAGCGGGCGAACCAATCATCATAGCACCCACGCGCATGCTGCCGGGTCTTGTGCTCGATAGCATCGATCCTGGCGGCATCAGAGAACTCCTTCTGGACAAGCGCCTGCAGCCTGTGGCACACTTCCGCCCCGACCTCGCCGCTGCCGAAGGTGCACACCCCCACATACTGGGATAGGCGGAACAGCTTCACCTGACTGTCGTTGATGGCCGTCAACCCACGGGGGTCACCGATGGTGCCACGGCTATCCGCCGCCAAGACGATCCCGTCTACGCCCTCAAGGGCGATCGCGAGGCTCATGTCTTACCTCTCCCACCTATCTTACCACGATCACGCGCTGAGATAAGGGTCCAGGGCGCGCCCCCCAGCATAGCACTCCCGACGACTTGCTGTCCAGGTGCTCGGCGTGTAAGACCGCTCCTCACACCTCCAGCGCCTCGATTCCGTGCATCTGGCAGTAGGCGCGGAGATCGGCGGCGTGGTCGCCGTAGAAGAAGATCTGGTGGAAACCCGGATACTCGTTCATGTTGATGTCGGTATCGAGCTTCAGTTCGACCACCGTCCGACAACCGCCAGCCGGGGGCGTGTTCACGTTGGAGACGACCTCGCCCGAGGAGATCAGTAGCTTCTTCGTGCCCATAAACTGCGTGACGGTTACGCGCTCGCCGATTCGCCAGAGGGTCTGCGGTACCACGCCCGTGTCCGAATGGTGGCTGCGCAGGACGTAGGGCGCCGGTGGCCGATCCAAGCCATCCAGCCGCGTCGCGCACATGCAGTGGGAGCCGACAAGCGTGTTGTGGACCGTCTCGGGCACCGGGTCCTGCTGGAAGCCCGGCTTGTCGAAAAGATACCGCACCAGGAGCATCGTCGGGCAGGCGTTCATGTCGGCCTCGCAGGAGGCCGTCACGTCGCCCCCATCGTTCAGCTTCATCCAGCCCAGGCACGGCACCGGTGTCCGCTTCCGGCTTGCCAAGCCCAGGCAGTCCATGGTGATCGCGTCGCCATCCTCCCGGGACAGGATCTCGCGGCCGGCCAGATACAGCCTCGCGGCATCGATCAGGTCTTCGTAAGTCGGCTCGATGCAGTCCTTCGCGGCGGCGCGGAGTTCGTTAGCAATCGCGCGCGCCTCCTGGCTGTCGGGAACGGCATCGTAAGCCTTGGCGAAATCCTCCAGCGGGATCCTGCGCACGTGGCAGCCGATGTCCGGCATGACCGAGTCCTTGCGTTCAGTGCCCTTCACCACCACGATACGCGAGTCCCGCATCCGAACGGCCGCGCGGATCAGCTTCAGCCCCTGCTCAACAGCGCCAAACTCGAGCGAGGAGACCAGATGCACGCCAGGCTTGCTCCACTGGCTCTTCGTGTTGGTGGTGAAGGCCGCGCCGATCGGGGCGAAGATGACGCTGGGGATGCCCGTGTCGGCCACCGCGTCCGCCGTCGGCCAGGCAACCCCGTGGCGATCGAGTAGAACCAGGAGAACGCCGTCGGGTGGCTCCGCCTTGAGCCGCTCGAGGAACGTGGCCGAATCGTCCTTGCTGTAGATCGGCTTGAGCGCCGGAACGATCGTGACGCCAAGCCTCTCGCCAGTCTCCCGGATCAGCTTCGCGTAACGGCGCTGCTCGGCGTCCACCGGATACGCTCGCCCCGGCCAGGACATCCAGAAGTCGCCCTTGCGGCGCACAAAGGCCGCGCGGATCACAGCGGGCCCGGTGCGCCAGTCGGCGCCCGCAGCGCCCTGGGCGCTCGCGGGAGAGCGCGCGAGTTCGCCAAGCATCGCCCCCAATCCAAGGGGAACAGCAGGCAGCGCCTTCAGGAAGTCACGACGGTGAAGCGGACAGCCGG
>CBFDAZ010000418.1:0-5448 GCA_965602825.1 uncultured bacterium | reverse complement strand
AGCAGCCCAGGACCCAGTGCCGAATGAACGCAGAACGCAGCGTCTACTACCTCCGCCCCGACCTGCTCGGTTTCCTCGGGGATTGGGCTGGGCGTCCGTTGTGGCTCCTTGCCCTCCATGTGTACGCCGTCACCCCCTTCTGCCTTTCTTAGTGTCTTCGTGTCTTCGTGGTTCAAGCCGTTAGTCGTAGATGCTGCCGTCCTGCCACTGCTTCCACGTCGTCTCGTACCAGGACTCATCCTCCGGCAGCGGCCGCACCGCCACCGGGCAGACCCGCACCTCCCCGTCCGGTGTGACCTGTGTCTCCAGGATCTCCTTCCGCAGCTCCTCGTTCTCGCTCCGGTGCTGCAGCTCGCGTCCGCGCTTCGTCTCGACCCACAGGTCCCCCTCATCATCCAGGATGACGTAGGCACCGCGACTACCGCCGCTTCGGTCGATGAGGGCGCCGATCGTCTCCAGGAAGCACAGTTGCGTCAGGCACAGGTGCTGGTTCTGGATGCCGGTCGTGATTTCGCCCCGGCTCTTGACGGCGACGCCCTTCGAGCGCACCTCCGCCCACTGCTGTCGCGCCTCCCGGAGAGCTTCCGCGACGCCCTTGACGCTACGCACGAAGGCCGCCTGGCGGCTCATGCGCTCCTGGATATCGCGGCGGAGGAAGCTGGAGTCAATGGCCCCGGCCGAGCCGGAGAGCATCCGCTTGATGTTGGCGAGCTCTTTCTCCGCCTGCGGCGCGGCGATGGCGAGGAACTGCTTCGGGGCCAGGGGAGCGCCGTTGTACACGTTGGCGATGTAGGTCGCGGCGCGAAGCCCCCCGACCTGGCCCGCGTTCAACGCACTGCCCCCCGGCCGGACGCCGTGGCTGCCGTTCAGCTCGCCGATCGGGAAGAGATGCTTCACGTTGGACTCCCACCAGATGTTGCCGCGCAAGCCGCCATTGCAGTGCTGGGCGCACACAGCGACCTCAAGCGGCTCCTTGAGGTCCACCTGCTGCTCGGCATAGAGGTCGATGCTGGGCTGGTTCATGTGGGCCAGACGTTCGTAAGGCGTCTCCTGCATCGCCCCGGACCGCTGGAGGTAGGTCAGCGCCTCCGGGCCGACGTGCTGGAGGTCGAAGGGCTCCAGCCCCTGGTCGGCCACGGGGTCGCTCATGAAGTCCATGAAGACCCGCCGGCCGGCCTGGCGCTCATTGTAGACGGCGATGTCCACCAGCGAGGAGCCGTACTCCTGCAGCCGCGCCGCGTGGAATGGCCACTGGTAGCCCTTGAGGAAGATGTTGGTCGCCTCTTGAGTCATCGTCTGGTGGTACTCGTTGAGGAAGTAGCGCTTGTCGCTGCCGTCGGCATCAGTGCTGAAGTAGGCCGGGATGACCTGCTGATACGTACCGGAGAGGTTCCAGCGGAAGCCGACCGAGGCCAGGCCGTACTGCGATTCGGAGAGGTTGTTGGCGACCGCGCCGATCTCCAGCGCCAGCCCGTGGTTCCCGATCTGGCCCTCAGGGTACACGCTCTCGGCGTAGAGCTCCCCCGGCCCGCCCGTGGCCACGACGACGTTCTCGGCGTTGAAGAGCACCAGGCCGAAGGACTCCGCTGCGACGCGCGCCCTGTCGATCGCCACGGCCCCCACGACTCGTCTGCCCTCCCCCGTCCCGGCCGCGATAAGGGCGATCACCTCATGCTTGTCGAAGATCGGCACGCCATACCGGCGGACCCGGGCCAGCGATTTGCCGAACATGAACATCGAGGTCTTCGGCCCAGCCGACGTGGCCCGCTGACGGGGGTCGTGGTCGGTCTTGTAGCCAACGTACGCTCCGTACCGGTTGAAGGGGAAGGGCACACCGTTCCGCGCCAGGTGGAAGAACTCGGGTGCGGAGCCGAGGGCCTCGCAGTACGCGATGTCGCCGTGGCACATGCCGCCGGCCGTCAGCGCGCCGGCGAACTCCAGCGGGCTGTCCGGCGTGTCGCCGAAGATGCCGATCTTGTAGTAGGTCTGCTTGTCGGAGCCGGAGTTGTTCGAGGTGCCGGCGCCGAGGCAGTCGGTGGCGATGGCGATATTGCGCGCGCCCATCTCCCACAGATGCTCCGCGCAGTTGAGGCCCGCAGCGCCGCTGCCGATGATGAGCGTCTGAACCGTGATGATCGGCACCTCGCTGCCGTCTTTGAGGGTCGCCATTGTGCGATGGGTCATTGGTATCACTCCTCAGGAGACAGCCATGCATCCCGCCGTGGCGGGACCCGGAAACGGTGAAAACGGGACGCGGTCGGGTTGGGAAACCCGACCCACGGACGGCTGGAACGGCGCGAGTCGGGAGACCCGCGGGCACGGGCGAATCCGGAATCTTCGAAGCAGTTGGCCATGAGCGCGGGCTCACCCGGAAACCATGAAGATAGCCGCTCGCCCAGCGTGGCGGAGCAGGAACTCCGCCGCCACGGACGACCCCCAAATCTTCGGAGCAGTGCATCATGGCACGAGAACAGCTTTGATGGCTTCCTTGCTGGCCATTACGTTGAGCGCTTCCGTCGCCTGCTCGAGGGGGAATCGGTGGGTGATGAGGTCCTCAAGAGCGTACTTCCCGCTGCAGACGAGCCGGATGGCCTGCCAGAGGTGGCCGGTGTCGCTCACCCACACCCCCTGCAGGTTGACGTTCTTGCGCGCGATCTGCTCGAACAGGGGCACCGGCCACTCACCCACCGGCGTCGCGATCCCGGGTATCGAGTAGGTGCCGTAGGGGGCGACGAGCTCCAGGTTCTCCACCATCGCCTGGGGCACGCCGGTGCAGTCGACAATCGAGTTGGCGCCGACGCCACGCGTCTGCTCCCGGATGAAATCGCGCCTCTCGTCCACGGTCATCCGATCGACAACCAGCGTCCCGGAGGCCCCGAGTTCCATGCAAAGCTCGAGTCTCGCCTGGTCGGCGGAGGTACCGGCGACGTAGACCGCACCGGCCCCCGCGTCGAGAGCCATCGCCAGACAGAAGGCGCCGACCGGCCCCGGGCCGATGACGAGCACAGTGTCGCCGCGCCGGACATTGGACAGCTCGATGGTGTGGGCGGCGGTGGCGCCGGAGCACGAGGCGGCAACGAGTACCGCCGGATCGACGTCCTCGTCAATCCGGATCATGTGGCAGCCGGCGCGAAGGTGGATGAACTCCCCGTAGCAGCCATTGAAATGTGGCGGGTCGTCGCAGCCAAGCGAAATCCCGTACGTCTGGCGGCGGGGACAGAGCGCCGGCTGCTTCTTGATGACGCAGTAGTAGCACTTGCCGCACATGATCCCCCGCTCCCACGCCACCAGGTCGCCCTCGTGCAGCTCGCGCCCGAACACGTCCTCCTTCTCTCCCGCCGTGGCCTCGATCGTGCCCACTCCCTCGTGACCCAATATCATCGGCAGAGGCGTGCGGGGATCATTCCCATGCCACATGTGCACATCCGATCCGCAGACGCCGGCGACCTTGATCCGACACAGGACCTCCCCAGCCGCCAGATCGGCCACCTCGAAGGTCCGCTCCACAAGCGGCTCGTTGAACGCCTCGAGGACCATCGCTCTTCCGTTCATTGGTAGGTACCTCTCGGTCAGTCCGACTGGAGGATGAAGCGTTCGACAACATGGGCCACACCATTCTCCTCGGCAGGGGGGGCCACGTGATCGGCCGCCTTCCTCACCTCTTCCGAGGCGTTCCCCATGGCGACGCCGAGTCCTGCGTAGCGGATCATCCCAATATCGGGCGGCGCGTCGCCCACCGCAATGACGGCCGAGCGGTCTACGCCGAGGCGCTGCGCAAGCCTTGCCAACGCCTCGCCCTTGGTCGCGCCGGCTGCGGTTACGTCGAGCAGGTAGCTGTCCAGTTGGAGCGCGGGAGCCACCCGCGTGGGGGCGAAGGCCTCGGGTCGGCCGATCGCCCGCTGCAGGCGGCGCGCCTGCTCTTCCGTGCCCCAGCACAGCAGCACAACGAGGTCACGGTCGATGATGTCTGCCAGGCCATTCGCGATGACCACGCGCTCCGGGTTGTCGGCCGCCCAACGCCGGAGGCCCTCGTTTGGCCGATCAACGTACACGCGGTCGCCGTGGCGCGGGTCCTCGAAGCCCGAAACGCCCATTCCATGCTCACCAGCCGCCTGAAGTCGCTCGCGGAGGACATCGCGGTCGAGAATCAGGACCTCGTCCGGGTTGCCATCGAAGCACGGGAAGGTGGCCGCGCCGTTGAAGACGATGTGCGGCCCCGAGATCGGACCGAGGGTCTCGAGGACAGGGCGCGTGCTGTACCGCCCCCGCGCGGTGCAGATGACCACACGGCACCCGACCTTCTCGGCCAGGTGAAGGGCCTGCCGATTGGCGGCGGACACCTCGGCGGCGCCGTGGAGCAGCGTGTTGTCAAGATCGATGGCGAGAATCCGGTATCTCATCGAGGAGCTCCGTTGGGATCGGAGGGGGGTAGTTCGTGACCCATGGGAGGCAGGCCTCTACAGCCTTCGGACTGCGCGTGGAAATGGGGGACGCCACGTCGACGCGCAGCCGGGGCCAGGTGAACGACGGCAGACGGCGGGATTCAGGAGTCAGGATCCAGGAGTCAGAATAGCGGCCACGCCGTCCGCCCCCGTTACCGCGTCCAGTCCGACCATTCCATCGGCTAGAAGAATGACTGGTGGGTTCACCCTCGTAGGGGCGCGAGAATCGCGCCCGCAAGGTCTCTCATTGGCGGAACAGAGGCTCAGCCCAACCGCAGCGCGGACGCAACGATGGTCATCAACGGATGGTGTTGCCGTGAGGACCGGTGGGGGCGAGCACGTCGCGGGCGCCATGCTGGCGCCCCTACGAGGGATGCCAACTCTGGGTAGTGGGAGGCGGTAGGTCGAGTTAGGGCCAGCGAGACGACGGCGAACGGAGGCAGGCCCGTAATCGGCCCCCGCTTACGGCTTGCTCTGGCGCCTATGCTGCCAGTCCCCGTTTTTCGCACTTCAGGCGAGCATCCGCGCGATCTCCATCAGCTTGCGGCGGTGGTCGATGGCCCGCTCTGATTCGGGCGGGAGCCACGCGAGCTTGGCCAGATAGCAGCTCATCCGGTAGAAGCTCCGCCTCTCCGACTTCTCGTCGTACGGGCGCCCGTACCCCTCGGCGAACTCAGCGACGCTGTACTGCAGCCCGCCTGTGTCCTGGTCGTAGTACGCGAACCACTCTAACTCGTAGTCCGGATCGCCCGACCATGCTGCTGCGGCATGAGAGACGCCGGTGACGACCCGCTTGGTCGCATCGACCAGCAAACCGAACATGATGTCATCCATCCACAAGGCGCGTCCTTCGTCGATCTCGCACTCGGGCGCCCACTTGCCGATTGCTGCGCTGATCTCGGCAGACTCCTCACCGGAGATGGCTTCACGATCCCGCACCTTCTGTGCCAACGCGTTCGTCAGCGCGCCGATCCAGTCACTCCAGGAGTCCACCAGGCCTACACCG